>DYNZ01000249.1 GCA_020720805.1 Leptospira biflexa
TGAAAAGAGGTTTCTAACAATCGAGAAACCATTCTCTGCGCTTCGAAAGGCATTTGCATATGCAATGTATCTGTTGCTTTTGCATTTTCAATCAAATCATAAAGTCCGCTTACAGAATCAGGAATGGGTACAGTGCTTATCATCAGTTCAAATTCTTTATCGGGGAAACCAATTGGTATCAAGCCGTGATATGGATTCCTTCCTTTTACCTGTGCGCGACACTTCCTGTATAAAGGCAGCTCTCCGCTTTTATAACCATTTAGTTCATTTCGTGTCCAGTCTCGAAATTCAGTCAGGTTTAATTTTGTTGCTACCAATAACGCTTTTCTCAATAAGTCAAGAATATTTTTTTCGCCATCAGATGCGAGTTGCTGCAGCTCCAGCACGACTGATTGTTTTGTCATAATGATCTCCTAAAATTAATTTCGGTCTCTCTCAATATATATTTCAGCGAAGTGTCCATTGATTCCTTTTTGATCGCCCACGGATATTGGGTCACTGCGTCGGGGTCTTGTTTGATGCCCAAGTCCAATAGTGCTGCGCCGTGCAGGGAGGCGTCCAGCACGCCTTTGATCCATGCGTTTTCCACGTGTCCCAGCAGGATGCGGCGGTTGCGGTGTTCAAGAGTCTCCGAGTCGCTTTTGAAGATGTTGAAGAACTTTTGGATGATGGTTTGGTTGACGGTGTTATTGTCCCCGATGATGACAGCGCTATCCTTCACATCTCCAGTGATGGAGATGCTTTTGTTTTCAGAAGAGGAAGACTTCGTATTAGGCTTCATGCTGGATTTTAGCGGGCTATCCCCACTGTTCGCTTATTATACGACCTCTTATTGAGCCTCTATCGCCCAGTTTTTATGCTTTATTTGTATCAACTATATTTGCAGAATCCATCTTACGTCTTATGTGCTCACTTATTTGAGCAAACCTAAAAGATTATTTTTTGTGAGCAATCGAATATCTTCACTTGAGCGAAGGAACGGACGTACATCATCCAGCGCCTGCTCAAATGAAATTGTTTCGATTTTCGCGCACACAATCTCACGCCAGTTTCCAATTGTTAGGCTTGGCCCCGTCCACTCGGTTTGTGCCAGCGCATGATTGAGCAAAACCAAATTGGGCTCCGGCCAGCCCTTGTCGCTCAAATACCAGATCAGGTCATAAAGGTCGCGTCCCTTTAGATAGGGACGTTGCAGAATTGCGTGAAGTTTTCCAGCCAGCAAGGATGCGCGGTCATGGTGTTGTAAATTTAGCAAGACATGACGGCGAATCAGAGAGGTTTCCAGCGTAGCCCCCGCTGGCGGGTTGGTATCCACTTCGAGTTTGACCGCCAGCGTTTCATCCTGATGCGGGGTCAGTTTCAATTCGTAAAGCAATCCTGAAAATCGAATGAAAGCGCTGTGAACGGTCTTTTGATCGTTCACCTTGAGCGTGATGGCATAGCCCTGCGCTTCCATATCCTTTCGAATGGATTGAAGGTATGAACGAAAATCATATGACGCAGATTTTCTTTCAAGGGCAAAATCAAGGTCTTCAGAATAACGCGGAAGTGAATGCAAGAATCTCAATGCAGTGCCGCCATGAAATGCGATGGTGGTCATTGAGCCACTGCGCTGCAAACTTTGCAGTATCAACGCCTGCAAATATTCGCGCGTCAGGTTGTGCGCTTCAACAGGAGCTGACGATTGGATCAATGTCTTTAGATATTCTTTCATGGCAACTCCTCGTATTCATCTTTTTCCTGCGCGGCAAGTTTTTCAATTTGAGCGGCAATCCGCCGCCATTTCGGTTTCGCGGCACGCTCGGCAAACTCGTTCAAGCGGACAAGATCCAGACGCTCCATATTTTGCAAACGGAGCTGGCTGAGGT
>DYNZ01000250.1 GCA_020720805.1 Leptospira biflexa
GGCAGGGCAAATGTCAGGTTGTTGCGGTAGCCATCATCAAAGGTGAGCACCAGGCTATTGGGAATAAGAGGTCGCGTTCCGGCCAGCATTTCCACTGCATCAGGCAGGGAAATGAACTGATAGTATTGCGACAAAACGGACAGAGCCTGCGAGAGTTGTTCCGTTGTCAGTTGCGGTCGAAGCGGTTTCCAGGCAGAAGGAACCGCCGGATCAATTACCCCGTGCAGCATCAGGATCGTCACCTTGTTCCGTTGACTGGCAATGAAAAGCCGTAACAAACCAGATTGATGTAAGGTTTGAAGCAGAAATTGTTTTTTTGATTGTCCCATATTTCTTAGGTCGCCCAGTCCAGGGATTGAATAAACTCCATACTGGATCTATGAAGGAATAACCTGCTTTTCCTGGAGATAAGATATCACCTGTTTCACGCACTCTTCAAGGGGAGTTGCCCCACTATCCAGGCGGAGAGCAGGATTTTCCGGGGCTTCATAGGGGGAAGAAATGCCGGTGTAGTTTTTGATAATACCGGCTCTGGCTTTTTTATAAAGTCCTTTGACATCCCGTTGTTCACAGATTTCAAGTGAACAGGCACAGTGAATTTCCAGATAGTTGTCCGGGCCGATAATGGCCCGGACTTTTTCCCGGTCTTTTTTTAATGGCGAGATAAAGGCGGTGAGGGCAATAACCCCTGCCTGCAGAAAGAGATTGACCATCTCGCCTATCCGGCGGATGTTTTCACTGCGGTCTTCCAGGCTGAATCCCAGATCAGAGCAGAGACCGTGACGAACATTGTCACCATCAAAGACAAAGGTTCTGCAACCCATTTGATGCAACCGCTCTTCCACGGCATGGGCAAGGGTGGATTTGCCGGAACCGGAAAGCCCTGTAAACCAGAGATTTACCGCTTTATGGTTATTCTGGGCCTCACGGCGGGCGCGGGTGACCGTGGCATGATGCCAGACGATATCGTGATTTTTTTGATCATCTGAATTGTTATGCTGCTTGATCATATGGCTCCTTTTCAAGGATATATAAGAGATTGCAATGCTGATATGAAAGTTTTCCTAATGAGAATAATGAAATCAGAAATGCGAATGGTTTAATAAAATGAGCAATAAGGCCTTTCCCATAGACACGGTAGGAAAAACCATACTCTTCTTTTATTAAAAAATGATTTTTCGCGCAGAAGTCGCGGATGCCAACCCGGGAAACCACAGGAGAATAATAAGTAGGATAAGGAGCATACCCTTTTTCCCCAGCGTTTTTTATCTTTAAGATATATTTGTAGCAAAAAACATGAAACCAGTGAGGAGTAAAGCGAGTTATAAAGCCTCGAACAGAATGCGGGTCAGGTATCAACAGAATAATGATTCCTTGATTTTTTATCCATTTGTCAAAAATAGAAAGGACTTTCTCGGCTTCTTCAATGTGTTCAAGGACATAGGCATTATAAATAATATCAAATTTTTGGGGAATTGAAACGGTCAGCAAGTCTCCGACGATGGCTTTGTGGAGATCTTTTTTGATATTTTTTCTTAATTCCAGGGCTACTTCATCACGGTCGACGCCGGTTAATACATATTGAATACCGGTCAGGTCAATTGGCCATTTTCGTCCACACCCGGCTTCCATTATTTGTAATATATCAACTGTTTCTGCTTTCTCTTTAATATACTTTTGAATCAGCTCCATTCCTTGATACGAATTGTTAAAAATTTTTAATTTGGGAAGCGGGTACATTGCGTTCTCCTTTTGAAAAATTCAAAAGTTTTTAAGAGAAAATCGAAGAACTCGCCGGAAACATTCGGACGAATATGTCGATTGAAATCGTTGTTGTTTAGTAACTATAC
>DYNZ01000087.1 GCA_020720805.1 Leptospira biflexa
GAAGAGCTGACCCAAGGTCGATAAGGACGCGGTTATGGCATTGCCCAACCGGTCAAATCTTGTGCTGAGTTCATCGAAGCATCGATGCGTATTGGTATAAAACCCGAGAACCAAAGTGTTTCGGGTATATAATGTATTCTCAAAACAGCATTTCGCTCAAGAAAGAAAAATTGGCAATCGGGCTAAAATCGATAAAATATGTGAAAATTTCTCTCATATACTCAGATTATGAATGATTCCGGAAAAAATATCAACCCTATATCCAGTTTTTCATTGACTTTTTTTCTGAGAACGACCCTACTATTTTTCATGTTTTTAAATGATGCAAGCGGCGTTCCTTCATGATTCAGATTTCAGCTACGATTATCACATTTAACGAAGAGTATAATATCGCACGATGCATCGAATCCCTGCTTCCTGTAGCAGATGAAATTATTGTTCTCGACTCTTTCTCAACGGATAAAACCGAAACGATCTGCAAACAATATCCCATGGTTCGTTTTTACCAGCACCCCTTTGAGGGACACATAGAACAAAAAAACAGGGCTCTCTCTTTTGCAAAATATGATTACATACTATCCTTGGATGCAGATGAATCCTTAACTGATGCCCTCCAGAGATCACTTCTCCAGGTAAAACAAAATCCAGATTTTTTAGCCTATAATGTTAATCGTAGAAATTTTTTCTGCGGTACCCGTATGCGCCATCTCTGGTATCCAGATCGTAAATTACGTTTTTGGAATAAACAATATGGTCAATGGGGAGGACAAAACCCTCATGATAGAGTCACAATTAAGCCATCTATCACAGTTAAACATTTAAGAGGGGATTTACTCCATTTCACCTTTCGCTCCATTGAGGAACACATCACACAGATTAACAAATTTTCAACGATAAAAGCAGAAGTTTCTTTCAATCGCAATGAGAAACTCATCATAGTAAAAATGCTATTAAAACCATTTCTAAAGTTTTTGAAAGACTATTTTCTTAGCGGAGGCATTCTTGATGGTTTTTACGGATTTGTGATCAGTATCAATTCAGCCCACTCGACCTTCTTAAAATATGCCAAACTCAGAAGACTTTACACAGAAAAAAAGTCTTAATATCTGCTTTTTCAATACCAGCAAAAGCTGGGGCGGCGGAGAGAAATGGCATTTTGATATTGCATCAGCTCTTTACAAACAAGGCTATTCAATTCTGATCGTTACAAATACGCATAGCAAACTCAAAGAAAAAATATCTGCCACCCAAATTCCATTATATATGTTTCGCATAACACATGTCAGCCTGCTCAATCCCTTCAAAATTTTTAAATTAGTCAAGTTTCTTAAAAGGAAAAATGTTGAAACCGTGATATTAAATTTGCCGTCGGATCTAAAGGCCGCTGGTATCGCCGCAAAAATTGCCGGTGTCAAAAACATCATCTATCGCCGCGGATCTGATATTCCCGTAAAAAACACAATACTCAACCGTTTTCTTTATCAAAAAATTATTACTCATGTTTTAACGCCTTCCATGGCAATCCAGAAATCCATTCTTTTCCATAACGCCAATCTCTTTCCTGAAAATAAAATGCACGTTATCTTTAATGGTATCGATCCTAATGAGTATATAGAGAATCAAGCAATTCCCCCCCTATATCCTAACGATAACAATCTTTTTATCATTGGAAACCTAGGCAGATTAGTCACACAAAAAGGCCAACATCTCCTCATCGACCTGGCCGTCCGCCTCCGTGAGCATGGATTGCATTTTAAGATCCTCATTGGCGGTACAGGTCGCCTGGAAAAAAATCTTAAAAGAATGGCTACTGACGCAGGAGTACTGGAATCAATATGTTTCTGTGGATTTATTGACAATATTCCCGGTTTTATGAATAGTATCCATGTTTTTGCACTGACATCCATCTGGGAGGGTTTTGGCTTTGTGATCGCGGAGGCTATGTTCTGTAAAAAGCCCGTTATTGCATTCCAGCGAAGCAGCAATACAGAACTTATTAACCATGGTCGAACCGGATTTTTAATAGAATATCCAGACATGGATAAATTTTCTGAGACAATAATTCAATTGTATAAACACAGCGACTTAAGAGATACCATTGGCTACCAGGGCTATCGTCACGCTATGGACCATTTCACCATTGACAATACCATTAGCCAAGTTAAAGATTTTATCCATTCGCTGAATATAAAAAAAAATTAAACATTCGAAAGCAGAAATATCTTATCAACAAAACAGAATCCGATCAACTGGCTGATCCCATGCTGAAACAGGAATGCTATCCATAAGCTGCTCTACGAATGCTAATCCAATGCTTTTAAGTCCAGGGTGCGCAGCAATAAATCGGTCATAGTACCCTTTACCTCTGCCGAGACGGTAGCCATTTGCAGAAAAGGCCAATCCCGGAACCAATATCCAGCTTTCCTTTTGCGGATTTCGACTCCATAACTTTCCCGTCAGGGGCTCATTAATTCCAAGATAATTTTTCCTAAATTCAGTGAAAGCTGTAACTTCTTGAAATAACATGGTAGGACTATCCTGAATAACCGGGATGAAAAAAGATTTTTCTGGAGCCATAAGCGGCAAAATGGACGTATCAATTTCGCCGTTTATGGCGTGGTACATCAAGACCTCATTGACATCTATCCAGCCAGGTAGACGCTGAATCTCCAACTGAAGACGCTGTTGCGCCTGGGAAAAGCGTTCCTGAGGTAAGTTTTTTAATAGAGCAATCATCTCTCTACGAAGCCTTTTTTTTTCTAACTCTGGCTCCATCACTTCTCCTTGTTTTTACGGGAAAAAATAGGAACATCATCCTAACAAAAATAAGCAAACAAAGCTACTTCCATGAAAATATCCTCTGGTGACGAATTCTAAACTCAGCTGGGCATCGCAAAGTTTGACTGAATTTCACCAAGCGAAAATTTCGTCTACTTGTGGATCGAAGTTTTTGCTGAATATAGCCCAAAAGCCCTTTCTTCACAGAATATTTTTTCTCTCTACAAAAAAAAACCCGCCAAAGGCGGGCGATTTTTTTTGAAAGTAATTTATTTTACTGCGCTCGCAAGGAGTAGAGTTTTCCGTTTCCAGTCAAGGTAAAGATCTCATTTCCATAAAAAGCAACCCCGCTACCCGCTTTACCATTCAACGGAAAGGACCATGCTAACAATCCATTGCCACCATGAAAGGCTTTGACTTCATTGCCCACATTCACATAAATCAAACCATTATGAAATGCGACATCTCCGTTTACCCTACCATTTGCAGATACAGCCCAGGCTGCTTTGCCACTGCGAGCGCCAACGCCATAGATGGTACCGTTTGCGGATGCAACGTAAACCATACCGTTTGCAAAAACAGGTGAAGCGAGAACCATATCAGATGTTTTGAATCGCCAAACAAGATCACCCTTCAGCGCATCAAAAGCATAAACAAAATTGTCAAAGGATCCGATGAAAATCTTGCCATCGCCAAAAGCAGGGCTACTCTGTACAATTCTACGACCGGTTTTATAACTCCAAACCTTTGTTCCAGAATTACGGTCAATTGCGTAAACCTGATTGTCCTCAGAGCCGAAATAGACCAAATTATTGACGATGCGCGGCGTAGTAAATATTCCACTTTGTGCATGGAAGACCCACGTAACTTTACCACTTTGTAGATTCAGTGAAACCAGATCACCCTTGGCTGTGCCAAGAACCAGTTGCTGATCTTTGATTGCTACACGGTTACCATACACAATACTACCAGCACCCTGTTTCCAGATCAGTCGCCCATTTTCAGCATTCACTGCAAACAATACACCCTTGGAATTTCCAATATATACAACCCCGTTATATTCAACAGGAGAACTCTGTAGCACAGATCCCAGGGAGAATGTCCAAAGCTCCCGACCCCTTCGATCTAAACTGATGAGTTGACCATTAGCACTGCTGACAAAAACCTTGCCTGATGCCGTTGTCCAGGGAGTTCCCTGCAGATTGGTAGATACATTTTTTTCCCAAACAAGCCGTGGCAGCTCTTTAGGTTGGATTGCATCCAGGGTCATTGAAAATAACTTGCGCTCGCCAGAGGTCAGATTTACCTCAAACTGCTTAGTCATAAACCCTTCACGCTCAATTTTTATTTTATGCGTTTTACCGGATTCGACCATCTGTTCCAGACTACCGATTCCGATAAGGATATCATTAACAAAAATATCAGCATCGGTCGCATTTTGCAGATTAATCACAAGAGTCGACATAGCCTCGGCGCTCTTCACCTGCTCTACAGCTTGAGAAAAAGTCTGTAGCTCTTTTTTATCCTTTTCTGGCAGCGTCTCTGTCTTTTGAATTTGAGAAATATTTGCTGCACTCTGCTCAATCTTTGCTACGGAGACCTTTGCCCCGAGAGCTTGATCGACCTCTTTCTGGATCTGTTCCGACGACTTTTTGCTATCAGCGGTCGATACCTTTTCCCGAATGTCTTTGACTAGCTCAACGACCTGTCCAACATCTTTGTTTACTTTCTCGACATCTTTAGCCTTAACCTCAACAGACTGATTTGGAGTTACCTCAACGGTCTCCTCTTTTAACCTTTGATCAATTTTTTGTAAAACCTTGGAGGATTGTATTACTTCTTTGTCCGCAGTTTCCATGGCAGGAATCCGCTTACTCAGTGTAACCTTACCTGCCAGAACAGATATTCTCGTATCCTTTTCTGGTGAGGTCTCTACAGAAAATCTGGTTCCGCGAACACCCGCAACTGCAGTTGGGGTACGAACCTGAAAACTTTCACCTGGTTTAAGTTCCTTCGGTTTTACAAGCACCTTACCAATGGTAAGTTCAAGCTGGGTACTTTTTTTACCAGACTCCAAATTCTGAGAAAGCTCGGACAGACGGATTTCACTATCGCTTTGCATTCTAAAAACGCTCTCCCCACCTACCTGAATATCGCAACGGCCATTTCTATCGGTGCGAATTACTGCGCCCTGATCAAGAGATTGACCAACGCTAAGTTTCTGCCAATCGGCAGAACCAAGCTTCCACTCAACCTTTCCGCTAACAAACAAAGTCCTGGCAGAAAATTTATTCTCCACCGGTGCCTTCTCTTTGCTGCAAGACGATGCCATCAAAGCGCCAGCAAGCAGCAATGACGCGAGAGGAAAAAAAGATCTCCTATTCATAAAAATACCACCCTGTTACAATAAACTAATAATAAAAAAAAACGTTTTTACTTCTCAGTAATATGAACTACAAACGACTATTTAATTTTTACCCGCAATGAATACATCGTTCCTTTATGGGAGATGGCATAAATATCATTCCCTGATATAGCCAAACCTGTTCCACTATTTCCGTTGATCTCATACTGCCAGGCTAACAAACCAGTCTCTGCATGAAATGCTTTGACTATATTTTGAACGCCAACCAGAACAAACCCCTGAGCGACTAACATATCCCCCTGAATTCTGCCGCCTGAATTGGCTCGCCAAAGCATTTTCCCCTGATCTCGATCCAGTGCGAACACAGACCCATTCGCCACGCCCAAATAGAGCTTATTCTCAGAAACAATCGGCGAGGCAAAGATCATTCCACCTGCTGCGAAGGACCATTTCAACAAACCAGTATCCATATCGATGGCATAGAGATGTTGATCCAGAGAGCCAATATACACAACTCCCTTCGCGATAGCCGGTTTACTTTGGATAATTCTGCGACCAGTACGAAAACTCCATACTTTTTTACCGGATTGAACATCCAAAGAATAGAGATTTCGGTCTTCTGAACCAATAAAGACCCGATTTTTATATATAACAGGTGTTGTGTAAATACCGCTTTGCGCCTTAAATACCCATGTCGCCTTTCCTGTCACAACATCTACCGACACAACATCGCCCTTTGCCGTTCCAAGAATCATTTGGTGATCAAAAAACGCAGGACGATTTCCATAAACGATGGCTCCCAATGCCCGTTTCCAAAGCAATTTGCCATCACTTGCCCTTAGCGCATACATCATACCTTGAGAATTGCCTAAATAAACAGTATCTTTGTACACTATTGGCGAACTTTGGACAACGGAATTGGTTGAATATTTCCAGATTTCATTCCCTTTACGATCCATACAAATCAAGTCGCCAGTAGCAGACGCGATATACACAAACTCCTTCTCGTACCAGGGCGATCCCTGGAGTTGCCCGGATACTACACGCTCCCACTGCAATCTCGGCAGATCTCGCTTTTCTGGCATTAAATTAACAGCAAAGACTCGCCGCTCGCCCTGCTTCAGGTTCACCAAAAACTCTTTGGTAATAAAACCATCTCGGACAACACGAATAGTATGGTTTACATTGGCAGAAAGCACTCGCTCGGAGCTACTGTCAGAAATTTTTTGATTATCCATAAATATTGTGGCATCGACAGGATTCTCTAATTGCAGCACAAGTGTAGCTTGTTCCTGAATTTTATCCAACTGCTGCACATTTTTGGAAAAATCCTGAAGCTCCTGCTTTTGATTGCCCTGCAAAGTTTCTGCTTTTTTAATTTCCGCGAGGGCTACTGTACCATTCTGCAAGGATTGAATCTGCACTTTCTGGCTTAAAACGTCATCAACCGATTTCTGCAAGTCTGTGCCCTGCTGGCTATTGCCGGCAATATCCATCTTTTCCCGCACATCTTTGACCAGTTCAACAACCTGTTCCACCTGCCGATTGACTTTATCCACATCTTTTGCGGTTACCTGAACCGACTCATTCGCCTGAACGATGACAGTTTCCTCTTTTAATTTTTTATCCAAATTCGAGAGATATTTTGAGGACGCGATCAGTTCGCGATCTGTCCTTTCCAGACTTGGAATACGTTTTCTCAATGTCACTTTTCCGTGTAAAACCCCGATTTTGGTATCTTTCCCAGGAGTTGATTCAACAGAAAACCTGGTTCCGCGAACACCCGCAACTGCGGTCGGAGTCCTAACCTGAAAACTTTCGCCATCTTTTAACTCTTTAGGTTTCACCAGCACTTTTCCGATTACCAACTCCAGCCCTGTTCTGGTGTTTCCGGTCTCCTTACTCTTGAAAAGCTCAGCCAATTTTAGCTCGCTCTCCTCTTTCATTCGAAAAACGCTTTCTTTTCCTATCTGGATATCACAATGCCCCTGTTGTCCTGTGCGCACCACCATACCATTTTTCAAAAGCTCACCGATACGCAACCGCTTCCAGTGCTGGCCATCCTGACTGACGCTTACCTGGCCTGTTACAAAAAGAACTCGCGCATCATTTGCTACATTTACTGGTGCGCTGCGTTCTGATGGCTGGTTTTGAAAAAAGAGAGCTACCGTTATTGCTCCAATAACGCCCGCCGCGATCAATCCAGATATCGGATTCCAGAAAAGAGAACGTTTCGATTGCGATGAATCTTTTTGGATGGTCTGCCTGGACGTTTTCTTTCTCGTGGTCATGGAAGTAGATTTCGATGAATGAGGTATTGGGGATTTGGCAGACAATTCTCGAAACAACTTCCTCGCATTTTCGTAATCTTTTTCAGGATTGCTATGCCAAAGAGCAGGAAATCCACCCAATGAGCGCCTTTCAGCGTCACTGAGCCCGGGAAATTCTTTGCGTAATAGGCTGGCATTTGACAACTCCTGGTTCAAAAAAACCGGTTCCCAGCTCCTGTATTGTTCTGATAACAGAACAGATTCCAGTTTGCCGATATGGGCCTGTACCTGCTGCTGCCAGTGTTTATTTTTTCCTTCCACGCTAAGCCTGCTCTCATTATCTATGATTTATATTTTATGTTCACTTGATAAGGGCTTGAACCGCCTATACCTTAATATTTCCATATAACCTATACATCGCAGTAAAAAAAAAAGCGAAAAGAAATTTAGTTTTTTAGCGATAAATCTGAGTCATAACCCATTTTTTGCATTTTTTCTTTTAATAACTGGAGGGCCTTTTGCATGCGCCACTTCACCGTTCTTTCGGAAAGTTCCAGGGATTGAGAAATCGTGCGAAAGGATTCCCTGTTTTGATAGCGCATGACAAAAACCACCCGAAATTTTTCTGGCAGGAGAGAAATCGCCTGAGACATTTTTTTCCACAGCTCACTTTGCAGCATATTGTCTTCTGGCGTCTGCTCTCGAGTGTCATCAACATCCATATCCAGCGCATCCAGAGCGGTTTCGCTGACAATACTCTCCCTGTTTTTCATTTTCCTGAGATATGTTAGAGCAGTATTGGTGACAATTCGGTAAAACCAGCTTGAAAACTTTTCATTTACGAGGAATTTATCAAGATTATGATATAATTTGATCATTGCTTCCTGGCAGAGATCCTGAGCAATATCTGCGTCAAAAACAAATCCATAAAGGTAGTTTATCATGCGAGCCTGATAGCGCACATAGAGTGAAGCAAAATAGAGCTCTTTTTTTTCTGGAGACTCCTCCTCCTGAATGGCACGCACGAGCTCCTCATCAGACAGGGACTCATGCAGAATATCGGAAGAGAGTGTGGTATGTTCTGGTATTTCTAATGTCATGAATGCTCTGAATAATCTGTCAATTCTCCGGGAAAACCCGCTTGTGCCGTGTGAAAACTAGCGGTGAACCTCTATTCACCAGGTGAGTTGCCTCAGCCAGATCTGCTCTGTTCCAGTTGCCCTTTGGGAACTGGACCTATCCCATATCTGGAAATTTGACTTCTCGTTGATATATCATTGGCTCGACCCTGAAAAATCATCACGAACACAGCAGGTCAAAATACCGGTTCCAGGAGAGCCCTGCAACACAGGACCATCAGGATTCAATAAGTATCCCCAATAATACCCTGGTCGAGAATATCAATCATTTTCTGAGTTTTCCTTTCCACTTTGGAAAACTCTCGTTCACATAAGGCTTTATGTTGAAAGTACTCATCCACTATATTCAGCGCTGCCAGTAAGGCTACATTGATGGGATTAGCTGATGTCAACTGTGCCGATACATCAGCCATTTTTTGATTTAAAAATCCTGCTATTTCAGATATATATTCAGGATCAGCATCTCCTTTGATTGTGTATTGAGTCCCAAAAATATCTACTTTGGTCACCCCATCTAAAACATTAGATCGACCCTGCGCTTTGTGTGTAACTGTTTCTACAAAAGGGATATTCCGTTTCATGAATTTGCCTCACCTCTTCGACATTATCTTTTTTTATCGTTTGCAGGTTCTTCTTCGACTACCAGAAAATCGTCCTCTTCGTCAAAAACATCCAGGGTATCATCATCCTCCAGGATAATCTCCTCATCCGATTGAGTTCCAGAAGAACCCGCTGGCGAGGATGCTGGCTCCATCTCAAATTCACTATCTTCCTCAAGCAGGATAATCTCATCATCATCCATAACATTCGACTGTGGTGAAGGTGTAGGTGTAGATACGGGAGCGGGTGTTATTTCGGGAGCAATCTCTACTGGTTTCGAGGTCGAGACCAACGGTATAATTTTCTCTTCATGAACCTCAATCGGTTTTACATCTTGGGGCTCTGTGGCGGTGACTGATGAAGAAACCGGAGAGACTGGCGCACCTTTGAGGTTCTCCAGACGAGTCAGCATCTCGACCACCTTCTTCTCCAAAGCCTCCTCTTTATCCTTCAACGATTTAAGTTCGGAAGTGGCTTCTGCCCATTCAGATTTGAGACGCGCGATTTCTCTCTCTTTCTCTTCAAACTGCATACGTATCTGCTCGTTTTCGGCTCGGATCTTCTCGTTCTCCTCTTCGAGTCGCGCATTCTCACTGCGCAGATCCGTGATTAGTTCCAGCGCTTTAAGTATCCTGCCTTCCAGCTCTTCCATTTGCTGCATTGATAACATAATAAAATTCCTCCGAATTATTTTGACTTTATAATCTACTGTTGGTTGCCAGGCACAAAAAAACTAGCGCCTTCATTATACATACCCAAAAATAAAGTTGGCAATCTGTCTTGTGCTTCTGATCCAAAATTGCACCATTTTTATACTCCCATGGGTACATTAGCACAATCGGCCAATCAGGTTGATCTGTTAAGCGCATTTTCCCACTGTAATGAATCCATCCAGTGTGATTCTACTTGAAACACATAATGGGGTATCAGGACAGGGAATACAATAAAAAATCTCAATTTTTACAGAAAAAGCGCTATTTATACCAATAAGCATCGATTCTCCGATAAACTTGTATAGTGAGCCTGCGATGCATCGAGCTTGTCGAGATGTCGAACCACAGCACAAGATTTGACCGGTTAGGCAATGCCATAACCGCGTCCTTATCGACCTTGGGTCAGCTCCAAAAATCTGACACTCGTGCATCCGTGGACGTCGGTCGCTCCTGTGACTTCCTGTCACCCGCGACACTCGTGCATCCGTGCACATCGCATGAACAGTTGCAGGATACCCTGACTGCATGGCGTTGCCTTGCGTCGGGTA
>DYNZ01000088.1 GCA_020720805.1 Leptospira biflexa
GGATGAAATTTTTCTTGTTTTTTATGACAGCTTTTCAGGGGTAAGGCACTAAAATGAGGTTTTTGCAATGGGTACCTGGCTGTGGTTTTTTGATGGAGGTCTGATAATGGAAAAAAAAGAGCAACGAGATTTTGTTTTGGTGAGGATTGCCACAAACGAGCAGGGTGTAATCCTGGTACTGGCATTATTGGTAATGGTAGTGTTGACGATTATGGGTATCGCTGCCATGTCAATCCGTAATACAGGACAAAGCGTCACCGCCAATGCTGAGGTGTTTCAGCATAATTTTTATGCGGTAGAGTCGGTTACGTTGGAGGGGGCAGCCGAGATTGAAAAAATGTCTGATACGATTTTGAATGATCCGTCAAGTTATCCTGCATGGTTAAAACTTGAGAGTGCAGGGGTTGATCTTGAGCAAAGTAGTCAATGGCCAAGTGGTTTAATTACCCCGGCAGAGACGTTGCTTCGGTCCAATACAGCCACGAAGATCACCCCAGATGGATACGTCTCTAATGGGACTGCGGCTGGTGACAGGGTGATGTATGCCGCAATTGATCATGGCATAAGTTCTGGAGGTTCTCTGACTTATGGCTCTGGAGGCACTACCGCCCAGGAAAGAATTTTTGATGTTTATGGCATGTATGATATCAAGCAGGGTGCCGGAAAAAGCTATCATGGGAAGATGATGTTGGCTGTTGGTTATAAAAAGGTTGTTTATAGCGAATAATGGAACCACATTTCTTATTCAAGTGGCCATGGATATATTCAGAGGAGGGTTCGTCATGATGCGCAAATTAGGTTGTACGCTGGGTTTTTTGTTTATATTGGTGATAGGAGCTGGGCATGCCTGGGCTGTTGATTACACCATTACCACGACCCTTGCCCCTACCTCTGTGTATGAAGATGCGGGAAATGTGACTTTTACCGTAAGCATCGATACTCTTCCAGTCGCCGGTGAAACGGTAACTGTTCCCTATGTAACAAATGACGGGACTGCTAATGGCGGTTATGATTATACGGCCATTACAGGAGTGCTTGAATTTACCAGTAGCTCCGCTTTATCTCAGAATATCGTGATACCCATTTTGAACGATAGTATGGAAGAAGCTGATGAGGCTTTTACGATATATATTGGGCCGGTAGCGATATCCCCAACAGGGAATAGTGTAACCCTTTCAGGAGTAAGCACGGCGAACATTACTATCCCTGGTAATGATCATGCGTACACTTTGTCTTCTACCCTTGCAGCTACCTCTGTGGATGAGGATGCGGGGAATGTGACCTTTACCGTAAGCATCAATACTCTTCCAGTCGCCGGTGAAACAGTTACAGTTCCCTATGCAACGACTGATAGTACTGCTATCGCCGGTAGTGATTATACAACCACTGCGGGAACACTTGAATTTACCAGTAGCTCTGCTCTATCTATGGATATCGTGATACCCATTACTAATGACGTAGCACGAGAAACTCCGGCTACGGAGGGTTTTGTCTTGGCGATAGGGCCCGTGGCCATAGCCTCCTCAGGAGGGAGTACTGCGACTCTCTCGGGAGCATCTTCTGCAACAGTCACTATCCGTGATAATGACTATGAAATCAATATCTCTCCTGATTTCAGTGTGGAGGTGGGTACTGGAACAGCAGCAGTCCAAGTAATGGTTTCTCCGGCCCTTGCCTCGGGAGAGCAAATTGCCGTTGATTATATGACTGCCGATGGAACTGCATCTGCCGGAACCGATTTCACTACCACATCCGGGACTCTAACTTTTAACCATAGCTCAAGCAATCCACAATCAATCTCTATCCCTATCCTGAATGATGGTGTCCAGACTGGTGCTGAATCATTTACTCTCAACCTTGGCAATATCGCCCCCTCGGCTGGTGATGGCGCAACTTTTATTGATAGCTCTTGCCAGATAACCATCAATGATCATGACTTTAAAATTACGGCTGGACTCGATCGTACGTTAGCGGAGGATGGCGGTAGTATGGTTTTTACTGTAACTCTCAATCGTAGTCCGGTTGGCAGCGAGGTGGTTACGGTAAATTATGCGACTGTTACTGGTACTGCATCTGCCGGAAGCGATTTCACTGTCACATCCGGCACTCTTACGTTTAATGCGGGTACTGGTAATACGCAAACGGTTAACGTGCCGATCATAAATGATAATGTCCGGGAATTGCTTGAACAATTTACGTTGAGCTTGAGTGGTGCTTCATCGAACGCTTTGATTACCGATTCGGACGCGATCGGAACCATTACCGATAATGACTATACGGTGACGGCTTTTGCCGATATTTCTGTCAACGAAAGTGCGGGAACGGCTGTTTTGACCGTCACTTTGGATCACTCTGTAGCTGCTTCTGACAGTGTTGGATTTAATGTTAGTGCTACCCCTGGATCTGGACCTACCGGGGCGCTCGGAGGTGGAGTTGACTATACCGCGCCTCTTGGCACTCTCACCATATCAGCATTGAACTCCAGCGGGACTATCAGTATTCCCATCAACAATGATAGCCTGGTTGAGTTCGCAGAGACCTTCACGGTTACTATTACCCCCAATACTCCGAATGTAGTCGCAACTGACCCAACAGCCCAGGTGACGATCAATATTGATGATAAATATCAGGTTAGTATCAACGACTCGTCCATGTTAGAGGCTGATGCTCCTATGGCCTTCACTGTCTCGATCAGCCCGGCTCTGCAGGTTGAACATGATGGTTTGCAGATACATTTTGACTCTGCTGATGGTACTGCTACTGCTCCCGCTGATTATACCGCTATATCATCCGGTACCGTGGCCTTTCCCACTGGTGCCACCAGCAATACCCTGTCGGTAACGATTAAAGACGACATAATCGATGAAGGGGCTTCGGAAAATTTTTCGGTAACTTTAACGGGAAGCAGCAGTAACTCCATCGTCAACCTCAGTGACCCAACAGGTTTAGGAACGATTCTGGATACTGAATACGTGATCACTCCCAGCTGGAATTTGCATGGAACTGTGTCCATGGAAAGTCCATTGGGGACCTCTATAGCTATTAGTAGTGGGGCGAATATTGCCATTCAGAATAATGAACAGGCCAAATTTACGGTGACTGCAGATTATCGAATCCACTCGGTTCTTATAGATGGTGTTGCACCAGGTACCTTGGGGTATATATCAAGCACTGTAACCGATACTAAAAATCATACCTACACCTTTGAGCCCACCACGCCACAGGGCTTGCACACTATCGCCGTTCTTTTTGATCATCAGATTACGATGATCGCAACGGGTTCCGGTACAGTTACTCATACAACCGGAACACTTGGTTCCATCCATAGTGGTACAGATACGGTCATTGCAAACCACGCTGGAGTTGAAAGCTTCCGTATAGATGCTGATTCTACCCAGTGTGTTACAGATTTGCTCATTGATGATAGCTCTGTTGGTGCCTTTGCCAGTGCCAGTGATAACTGGGATGGAAACACTTACACCTTTTCCAGTGTTGTTGATAATCATAAGGTTGAGGGTCGCTTTGAGACTGCTGAGATTACGGTAAGTATTGGAGCGGATGATGGGGCTACCAGCACTGCGGACGATGTTTTGATTCAGGCCGAGGCAAGTTGGCGCGCCTATGTGGCGGATGCCGCTTACACCCCGGGGGCACTCATTAAGACAGGGGCACATAATGAAAAATTTTCTCTCCCTGCAGATGCGTCATGTGACACTCAGTATGTGGTGATTCAGTTTTTGGCAGTGGATGGATGGCTCAAGCCCAGCGATATTCATCTGAATCTTCACAATGCCTTTCATGACCAAATTGTTGAAGGGTTATATGACCGCACCTCGCATATCTTGACCATTGTTGCCACGCATGGGGTGGTCAATCGAGATCCGGAGGGTGATTCACATGTGGTAGCAAATCAGTATATCTATCCGGCAGATAGTAGTGTGGCTCTAACGGCAATCAGTGATCCCTCCTGGTTTTTCCAACTTTGGCAGGGTGATGCCAGTGGTTCAGTCTCTCCTGTTAATGTTATCATGAACCGGGATCGCACTGTCGAGGCGGTTTTTGTTCAGGGCTGTCAGGACAGCGATCACGATGGGTATACCACGGCGGATGTTTTGGGCACAGGCTGTTCACCGAGTGCCCAGATTGACTGTAACGATGATGATGCGGAAATTCATCCGGGCGCGGTCGAGATCTGCGGCGATACAATTGACCAGGATTGTAGTGGCGCGGATCTCGCCTGTGCCGGTGTAGATTCCGATGATGATCATGATGATTATACCGAAAATCAGGGAGACTGTAATGACGCGAATCCGGGGGTTCATCCGGGCCTTTACGATGACCCAGCTACAGTAGTTGATGAAGACTGTTACGATGGCCCCAAGGAGGTGGGAACCGAAGTGACCTGTTCGCATCCGTCGGACACCCCTGCCAATGCGGCTCGAAAACCAGCCCCGCCACTGATTATGTTCCTCCTCGACGATTCGGGCAGTATGGATTGGGAATTCATGACCAGTGAAGGTAATCAGCTTTTCGAGAATAAATACTACATTTATCCGGTGGTAGATATTGAGAGGGCCTACGGTGACACCCGGCTTGATGCTACTCAACGACGCAAGTGGAAAAGCCAATGGGCCGGCAATAATCGCATTTTCTTTAACCCTGGTACAACCTATGATCCTTGGGCCAAGTGGGAAGAGGTGATCGGTGCGGCAAGCGTGCGTTCCCATGAGGAGGAGTACACGGGGGTAGGCAGCTTCCCGGACACGGCCTATGCCCAGGGCTATACTCATGCCGATATGGATAGGCCGCGATTGAACACCCATGATGCCAGCACGACGATAAATGCCATGTATCACCCGGGAGATGCCGATGGCACGCACGCTAATTATGAACTGGATATGAACGCCGAGTTCACGCGGGTAAAGGCAGGTGGCGGACAGCAGGTAATAGTGACCAGGGATGCCAGTAGCTCCGGTAGTAGTACACACGCGGATGCCATTGGACTGTCGACCAATGGCAATCTGGAGCTGACCGTGGCGAATATCTATGACTGGTATCTCAGCAATCCAGCCTTTATGCCGGCAATACGATTTGATAACTCTGGAGGTAGCGCCGTGTATTCGGAAACTGGCACCTGGTATGATTCTGGTGGCGATTCAAATTATGAATGGCTGAATAATGATCGATACGCAGACGCAAGCGATCGTTCGGCCTACTGGAAACTCAATCTGACCGCTGCGCAGGCGGGCGATTATTATGTCTATGCTTGGGTAGATGAGTTTAGCGACAGGGATGGTAATGCTCTGTATACCATCTTTTCGTATGATGGAAGTGCCAATCTGCAGAGTCAGACGGTCCGAAAAGATCAAAGCCCGACAAACAGTTCTGGTTCTCCGGCTACTGGAGCGCGCTGGATACGGTTGAATAATACGCCCATTCATTTTATTGAGCAGAGTCTCGTTGATATCATCGTCCCTAACGCCCATTACTTTGCCTGGGTAGATACGAATAGCGATGGGAACTATTGGAACGACACGGATAACGATGGCATCAAGGACACGGGCGAGGTTGAAGATCCTAATGAAAAGTATTTGGTGACTATTCCTGGCTCCGGTTATGGGGTGGGGAGCTATTCCCTCAAATACTATCTCTTCACCGATGTGAACAGCAATGATACCGTTGAGGATGGTGAGTTGATTGAGAAAACAGGAGCGGCCATCCCGGCAGCGCTTATTCCGAAAAAGTATGACGCGAACGGGATACAGATCACGGATTCCGCCCAACTTGCCTATGTGATGCGGCAAGACTTTGCCGACTGGTTCTCTTTTTACCGGCGGCGTATCCTCACCGCCAAGGCCGCAGTCGGTTTGACCGTTGCAGATATGAAGCAGCTCGAATTGGGTATTTATACCATTAACCGTACCTATCATGAACCTCTGGTCTATATGGCCGAGGCGGAGAGCGCTGAAAAATTAAGTTATCTTCGTACCTTGTATAATATTCGGCCTGCTGGCAGCACTTTCCTACGTCGTGGCCTTGATGAAGTCGGACGTTATTTCCAGCGTGGAGATACTATTGGAGGCTACGCAGACGCTCCCGATCTAAAAACATCTGAGGGGTTGTGCGCCGGTGATTCTTCAGTCTTTTATGACGCACGGCGGGAGTCAGATCTGGATACCTGTGATGACTACGGCGGTGAATGTCAGCGTGCCTATGTTATCGCCATGACCGATGGTTATTATAATGACGGTTATTCGAGTACGAGGATTGGCAATCAGGATACTTCCAGCTCCTTTTCGGTTTTCAGAGATGGGGCTTCTGATTCGTTGGCTGATTTTTCCTACTACTATTATCATACAGATCTTGATACGAATTTGGCTGACCATGTCCCGCCCAAGGGATTTGATGATGCCGTCCACCAGCATCTGGTCAGCTACATGGTTTCTTTTGGGGTCTTTGGTTATTTTAACCCGAACCAATTCCCCGATTGCCTGCCGGGATGTGACACCCCTGGCCGGAACGGTTGCCCGCAACTACCTGATCTCACGCTGAAGACCTGGATGGAATCTGGTGGAAAAGCGGTGTTTACCGGGAGCCCTCCTTATACAGGAACCTGTCCGGATTGGCATGACAGTATTTTTGAAGACTCACCAAAAGCGATTGATGATCTCTTTCATGCCAGTATCAATGGTCGAGGCGAGTTTTATAATGCTGCTGATCCGGCGGAACTTGTTGCGTCATTGCAAGGTATCAAGCAGTTGATTGAGGCCAAGGTCGGTACAGCTGCGTCGGTTTCGGTCAATTCGAGAAAAATCCAGGACGATACTCTCCTCTATCAAACTCTCTATGATTCAGGAGACTGGAGTGGCGACGTTCTGGCTAAATGTTTGGACACCAGAGGGCAAGTTGCCAATTGTGAGCGGGTAACTTGCGAGTCTGGATGCATTGCAAACTATGACTCTTGTATGGCTTTTTGTACTGTAGGCGATGTTGCCTGCGAAAATATCTGCGCGACTGCCAGAACAAGTTGTTTGACAACGAATCACTGCAGCACTTACCTCACCTGCGGTGAGACTAAAGACCTTTGTATAGTGGGATGTGCGGGCAATGTAAGCTGCGAATCTGCTTGTAAATCAGGAGAAACAACTTGTTTGGAGAATTCTCCCGATGTTAAGTGGTCGGCAACAGCAAAATTAGGGATGGGTGCTTCAGAGACTCGGCAAATCATCACTTCTCAGCTCACCGTAGCTGGTACGAGTGTCAGCGGAATCCCCTTTCAGTTGGCCAGTCTACCTGCTGGAATGAAGACCGTTCTGGGAACCACCTCCACGAACCAGGGAGATATGTTACAGTATCTCCGAGGATCAAATCAATATGAGCAGAGAAATGACACCCTCAGCATCCATAATTACCGGAATCGCCCCAAAAGCCGCCTGGGAGATTTTATCAATTCCGAGCCACTTCATTACGAAAATACAGTGCTTGGTATCGATTGGGTCTTTGCTGGCGCAAATGATGGGATGTTGCATGTGTTTGACGGTCAGACCGGCATAGAGTTGTTCGCTTATGTACCGAATGCTGTTTTCAATAATCTGCACTTGCTTGCCGCTGATACCTATACTGATGGCCATAAGTTCTATGTGGACGGGTACATTGCGGTCAAGGATCTTGGCGATAAGGTGGTTCTTATTGCTGGTCTGGGCAAGGGAGGCAAGGGGTATTTTGCCCTGGATCTGACGGCCGCTGCCGCCAACATTGGTGCCATTGAGGCGAATGCTGCCAATATAGTACTCTGGGAATATACCGACATAACTCAGGTTGACATTTTGGGTCAACCCCTTAAAAGCAATTTGGGTTACAGCTTTTCCCGACCGCAAATAGTTAAGTCTAATGACGCAAGTGCGCCATGGATTCTGGTCTTTGCAAATGGGTATGACAGCACCAATGCCCGTGCCGCTCTTTATACTGTGGGCTTGAACAGTAGTGGTATCATTCAATGGACTAAAATGATTGATACGAATCAAGGAGGGGCTTCCCCTAACTGTAATGGGCTATCCACTCCGGCGATTCTTTATCCGCACGGGGATCATGTAGATGATTATGCCTATGCCGGTGATCTGCTTGGTAATATGTGGAAATTTGATCTGGGAAATACGGATCGAAATCAATGGAAGATTTATTTTAATGACGGCACTAACCCACAGCCGCTTTTCATAGCCAAAAGCAATGCTGGTTTCAAGCAACCCATTACCATGCAGCCTGATGTGACTACTTCTTGCGCTACTGGCAAAAAAGGTTTCCTGGTGGCCTTCGGCACTGGCCGATTGCTTGATGCTGATGTGGATGCGATGGACATGAGTGTTCAGACTGCCTATGGTATCTGGGATTGGTCGGCAGCTTGGACAACCAGTCCAGAGACGAAGTATCTTGGCTCTTTCATGCCGGTAAGTTCTCCTCCTACAGTAGCATGTACTGCCAGTTGTGCGGCTGAGCTTGGGAATATTTCAACGTCCGGCACCTGTATTTATGATTGTGTTGGGAATTCCGAGTGCGAAGCGGAATGTCAAAACATATATACCGGTTGTGTTACGAACTGCTCTTTGGTTCGCAATTTGTCCAATATGGGGGCGATTCTTGGTGATGCTGGGAGTGCAAAATATGTTGCCTTGCTTCGCCAGACTCAGGTATGGGGTGGTGGGATTAACTATAATACTGATGGAACGATCAGTGAACAGGTATATGGGGCAACCAATTCCGAGGCGTATGATGAGATAACTCGAGTTTTGTCTGCCAATAAGGTGGACTGGTTGCAGCCAGCGGAAATTTCGGCCTTTGTGAGTGATTTAAGTAAAACTATAAAACATGTCGGTTGGTATTTTGATCTGCCTGCAAACGGAGAGCGGATTATTCGTGATGTGTCTATCTTGAATCATAAACTGATTTATACAACGAGCATCCCCTCGGATTCACCCTGTGAAAGCGGTGGAATCTCTAATTATTTTGCGGTTGATGTCTGTACTGGCGGAAGAACTCTGACACCATTTTTTGATATTAATAACGATGGCGTCATTGATGGTGATGACTATATCAATGCAGGTACCGAGGCTAATCCGATCTGGGTAGCGCCTTCCTCGATTCAGGTGGAAGGTTTGGCTCCCCAGCCAACGCCAGTTGAAGTGGATAATGGAATGGATCGGCTCTTTTTCCCAGATGATGGCGTTCTGCCTCCGTCTGGGGGTAGCTTTATTGAAGGATATGGTAAATCTATTCAGTTCTGGCATGAGCTTGACTGGAAGTAATGACAACATACTGAGAGGAGAAAGGTATGCTACAAAAGCTATTGAGAGTATCTGCTTATTCTATATTACTTTTTCTTGTTTTGTTCAGGAGTGCATGGTCTGAGTCTGCTTATGATCGGCAAGGAGATTTGATTCCGCCAGGAGCGGAATTGTGGAGCAATTGCGTCTTAGAGAGAATTATCGTTGGAGAGCACGGACATATTAGTTCCGTGATTATCAATGATATGATGTACACGGTGGATGAGCGTACCGTAGTTAGAACAGCCTCTGGGGCAATTACCAGTCTGGCCAAGTTTGATTTGAAGATGCTCTTGGATTTCTATGCTTTGGACACATTATTGACAAAGGTGATGCCTGCTTTGCCAAGCCAGCAAGAAAGCGGGGTTGGTTTGACTGAGGAAACAGGGCAGGCAATGGCACCAGAAGTTCAACCGGCCTCAAGTAATGGCCAGGTGCGTCAAGAGGATGGGATATGGAAAAATTGACTCATATTGCCAGTTCAAATAGCGAAATGGTTCCCATGAGAGCGAGGAAGGATAATCGAGGTTTTACGCTTATCGAGATAATGGTGGTTATTGCAATCATGGGTGTCGTCGGAGGCATTGCAGCGATGAACATGATTGGATGGCGAGGGGAAAGACAACTGGAGGGGGTTGCTAGAAATTTTATGTCTGATATGCAACTTGCAAGACTTCAAGCCATTCGAGAGGCGGAAGAAGTGAGCGTGGTGATAGATGTTGTGGGAATGAGTTATCAAATGTTCGTGGATATAAATAAAAATTACGTGCTTGATCCCGAAGATCGGCTATTACGGAATGTGTCCCTGGATGGAGGAACCAGGATTCAGTCTTCAACATTTGCAGGAAATCGAACACGGTTGAATACACGAGGGCGTCCAAATGTTCTTGGAACCTTGACATTTCTTAATGCAGCAGGAACGACGAGGCGAGTGGTAATAAACAAAGTCGGTCGTTTGAGAATAGAAAGTCCGTAATCCTCAAATATAGAATTTTGTTTTGGGGCGAAGAATCATTGTCTTCTCTATTGAAGAGTTCAGGTATAATTTC
>DYNZ01000020.1 GCA_020720805.1 Leptospira biflexa
AAAGGGTGCGTCGACATCGCTGGCATTGCCTTGCGATATCCGAAAACCAAAATGGCTTTAGTATATAAAATGGTGCAGATTGTAACCTTGTTTCTTCTGGTACGCTGGCTGAAGTTACGGTTATTTTTTTAAATAATTGACCTTTTTAAGGACTTAGGTCGTTATTTATTCTATAGCTGATTTATTAAGATCTTGCTATTCCCATGACAGGATAAACCATCAGTTAGATTTTTCATTTCCAGGGTGATTCTGATATAGGCTGAATATGATTCATTCTCCACGAATACAACGATAGATCCATTGTCCCCACATGACAGCAATTGATAAAAAAGCAAAACCTACCATTCTTATCATCGATGACGATGAATCCATGAGGTTTCTGATTGCCCGTCATATGACCAAGCTGGAATGCGATGTCATTATATCAGATTCCGGCGAAAAAGCGATAGAATATCTGCAAAATGAAGAGGTAGCTCTCATTTTGACTGATCTAAATATGCCGGGAATGGACGGCATAGAGATGCTCAGTCACATCAAACACAACTCCAAACACAGTGTCACGCCTGTCATTTTTATCTCTGGGAATGCGAACGAGGTGGATATTCAGATTCGGGGTTATAAAACCGGCGCGGTCGATTTTTTGCAAAAGCCCTACAACCCCTTTATTCTGCAAAGCAAGGTTAAAGTATTTCTCGATTTATACAACAAGCAGAAGCAGATTGAGTTTTTACTGGAAGAGCAGCGTGGCCTCAACCAGAAGTTGCAGAGTGTGACAACGGAGCTTGATAAGAAAAACAGAGAGCTTGACCATCTTTCGCGCATCGATCCCTTGACTCACCTTCCCAATCGTCGTGATGCCCGCGAGAAAATGCAGCAGGAGGTGGTTCGCTCCGTTAGAAATAAAGATCCTTTTAGTGTTATTATTGCGGATGTGGACCATTTTAAGATGTTTAATGACACCTACGGTCATGAAGGTGGCGATAATGTTTTAGTAGCATTGGCCAACACCATAAAGCAGAATATTCGCTCTCAAGATTATGTTTGCCGCTGGGGGGGCGAGGAGTTTTTGTTTTTGCTACCGGAAACGGATCGCTATGGCGCGAAGGGGCTGGCTGAGAAGATCAGACTAAAGGTGGAACAATTGGAATTGATGTATCACGATCAACCGCTTCATATTACCATGAGTTTTGGGATCGGGGAATTTAACAGGCGGAAAACCCTGGAGGAGGTTGTAAAAACGGCTGACGATAATCTCTACAGAGCCAAAGATATTGGCAGAAATTGTGTTTTTGCCTGAGAGAGCATCTCTAAGGCAGCGGTAACAACCTCAGAATGATAGAATCCGCATTGGGCACCGCGACATCCGGCTGAGCTGTCAAAAAAGATATTCCCGTCAGAAGTTTTTTTTGTTTTTCAAGGCTATCTTGAACCAACCAGAGTCGAAGCAAAGCCTGCGAAAAAACATAGGGATAGGTATCAAATTGGAATAGCTGATTTTTAAGGGCCAGTTCAGGTACTTTTGGGTTGAGAGAATCCGGATGGGGCGGTCCGATAGGAATGGAGATGCGTTTCGGGATTTTCTGCATCCAGCTCTTGGCCGGCGAGATAGCTAACCCTAAGCGCAACTGACCGGTAAAATCTGGATGGGAGATAATCTCATTTAGGATTCCGATTAACCTACTCTCTCCCTTCTCAGACCACTCGATCATCCTTTCTTGAAAAATATACTTGTTGGGGATTAGGATATATCCTGCTTCCCGCTGCAGGACAATGATACCGGACTTTACTTCCACCTTATACGTGTCGTCAATCTGATCAAAAATGTTCAGGATAGCCTTTAGGGTATCTCTCTGTTTTTTTGTAGAAGCCGCAAGCTGTTTCTCCAGGTTTTCCTTGTCATTGCCAAGATCTTGGATCTGTTTGCGCTGTTCATAATCTTGCTGGGTCCACTGCTTCTCTTTGAATTGAAGAGAGGCTCTTACCTCTTTCCATCTTCTCTCCCACTCTTCAATGTCCTGATTATGCTTCTTTTGGATGGCAGCCAGGGTTTGGCGATGTAGATTGATAAGGTTAGATGTCTTTGTTTTTTCATTTTGTTTTAGAATATCCACTTCATCGCTTAGGGCTTTGATCTTTTGTTCGTTGGCCTGGTCGTCCTTGCGTTTTTGGGATTGCAGATTTTGAAATTTTTCCGTCGTATCTTGGAGACTCAATTCCAACATCCGTTTTTCTTTACCCAAATCCAGGTTTCTACCAGAGAGATACTGGTTTTCGCGTTGCAGTTGTTCTATCCGAATTTTCTGGCGCCGATCTTGCTCCAGGGCGTCATTCAGGCGTGTTGTATAGTGACTATCGCGGCATATAAAAGTCTGGCAACCTGACAAGAGGATGGTGATTCCGATGAGGAGAGCGAAATAACGACCCAGCATACAAATTACCTGCGGGCTTCTCTTTGCTGACGCCGGTATTCTTGCGGAGGAGTATAATCGCTTCCAAGCGACCAGATGCCTATCCCGTGGGTTTTCGCGCTTTTTTCAAGGTTGCGGTAGTTGTTGTTTTTCGATAAAAAATAAACCTGAGCCATACCCATGCGTACCATCTCGGCGTTCACATCCAAATCGTTCCGGAAAACATGGCCTAACACACGGTCGTATCGGTCTCGCTTTGAATAGGTGATTGTGACCACTTTCCCCAAAAGCAGATTTCGCAGAAATTCGCGGCTCTTGCGCGCGAAGGGCTGTCCCCCTTTTTTGCCGCCCAATTCCGGTGCGTCTATATCGTCCAGGCGAACCTTGATTTTTTGATTGCTGCGGAACAGAATGCAGGGTGATTTCAGCCTGACAACAATCGAATCACCATCAGAAATACGAATCACCTCTGCTACAAATTTTTTTTCAACAGACCAGAGATTGGATGCTGACAAAAAAAGAATAATGAAAATAATAGAAAATCTCTTAACCATTGGCTTCTCAGTTTGAAAAAGGGGCTGGCCAGGTGTGAGCCTGGCCATATTCAGGAATCAGGGTTTGCCCTGGCCAAGTTGGGCTTTGAGCGCGGCAAGCTCGGAGTCCACGCTGGATCCGCCGCCTGCTTCGAGTGCTTTGAATTTTTCGTCCAGGTTATTTCCTGACATCGATGCATTCAAAGCTGTCGCTGCATCAGCTTCAGTCGAAATCTGATTTACCTTCTCTTCCATTTTGTTAAAATAGGAAAAAGCGTCGCTGTCAGAGATGCTGCTCATAGTGTTGGCAACTTTTTTCTGCGCTTCAGCTCTTTTTTGTTTGGCAATCAGCAGACCCTTTTTGCGATTTGCCTCTTCATATTTATTGACCAGTTGACGCAGGGCTACCTGGATCTGGTCTGATTCGCTTTTCTGGGCCTCGAATTGGGTTTTGTAGTCGAGAGCCAGTTTTTGTACCTCGCCTTTGCGAACCAGGGCTTCACGGGCAAGGTTTTCATCACCCTTTTGCAATGCAAGTTTGGCCTTATCTTCCCAGCGCGTTACCTCTTCCACATGCTGTTTGTATTGAGCCTCCAGCCGCTTTTCTGTGGCCATCACCTCAATGACCCCTTTTTTTGCTTCAGCGATCTGGACTCGCATATCCTCAATGATCTGGTTGAGCATTTTTTCCGGATCTTCTGCACGGCTGATCAGATCATTTAAATTGGCTTTGACGATTGTTGAAATTCTATCTAAAAATCCCATGTCTGGTAACCTCCTACCCTAATTACGCCAGGTATGACTTAAATTCATTGTAATGATCCACTGCCGCTAAGGAGATGGATTCAATGGATGCTTGAAATTCGTTATAATCAATATTTTCTGTGGTTAAGGAGTCGATGATGACCACCTTATTATTTTCAATTCCATAAGCACCAAGAAGCATGGACGTAGAGTTGAGCTCTAAAAGCCTTTTTAAGAGTTTGGCGTTATCTCCAGCGGGCAAAGGAAAGAGATTAATTCGGAAAAAAACAATATCACCCTCTACTTTAACTGCTACCTGAACACCGCCCTCTTGAACGACCCAGAGACCCGGTTCCAGGGTTTCAAACTTTGCGTTCATCTGAATCAGATAATTTTCTAATTTTTCGCTAATGTTTTCCATTCTTCCTCCTTAAAAAAAATTGAGATGCCGGTCGGCTCCCAAACAATGATCCAAGCTTAGTTACAGGGATAGGCGACCTTTTTTCAAGAAAATTTTATTCGTTTGCTTTGAAACATCCGGAAACTGGCAATGATAGCCATTTTTCAACTGGATCAGGTGTAATTTTCCTGGTCAGCAACAAAAAGATTCGATAATAGTAGTGACAGAGCAAAGCGAACTGCTTTCATTAGATGAATTAGATCCTGTACTGTTCTATTTTGTAAACGTTTTCTCGAAAAATGGAGAAAAAAATGCATTTTATACCTCGCTTCTCTTTGCTATTGGCTCTTTGGTTGGTCGCAATAAGCGCGCACGCAGAAAATCAGACGAAGATCATTCACAATCCGAAATACAAAAAAGCCAAAGACTATTTTTATCAAAAGAAATTTGCTGTAGCCCAGGTCTTTTTAAAGGATCTGGCGCAGGGATATCCAGAGGACGCCGAAGTGGCCACCTATCTGGCCGATTGTCAAATGTATCTACAACAATGGGAGGATGCTTTACTCAACTATCAGAAAGCAAATGATCTCCTGAAAAACCGAGATCCCGATCGCAAGATAAAAGCCGCCAATTATATCCGCATGGCAAAAATTTATTATTTGCGCAAGCGACCTGAACAGGCCATGGCATATTTCGAGTTGGCCGCACTGACAGATGTTAGTATGGTTCACGGATTTTATGAAAAAGGGATGACCGCACTCTTTTTGATGCGGGATAAACAGCAGGCGATTCTGGCATGGCAGGAGTTTGTCGTACAATCACCCAAAACACCCTTCCGTGATCAGGTGGAGATGGCCCTGTCTTTGCTTAAAAATCCTGATGTGAAGATCCCGCCAGAGGGTTCGCCATTGAGTGTCGAGGAGGCTTTGAAATTAGCCGGAGTAACCATCCATGCCCCATCGCCGATGGACGGAAAAGCGAAGTAAAGGGTTATTATGAGAATCGATATTCCACAGCAACTTCTCCTATGGTTGGTTTGCTTGACTCTTCTGGCTGGGTCAGCCTGGGGACAAAATCAACCAGCGACCCCGCCCAAAACTCAACCGCCAAGTTCGCAACCCTCTGACAAAGTTGTTGATCCGCCCCAGAAACCTCAGCCTACGCAGCAGCCTCCGGTCGATTCCCAGAAAGGGACACCAAATCAAATCACCAATGAGAATCCGGAAAAAAAAGAGATTCCTGCCGCAGACAAACCCTTGCAAAGCTTTGAGCGTCAAATTTCGATCTGGAGGGAGAAAGCCAGGATCGCGCTTCGCAACCGCGATAGGGAAACGGCAAAGGAGTTGTATCAAAAAATTTTGAGTGTGGATCCGGATCATCAAGAGACCATCCTACTTCTTGCGGAAATTCTTTACGATCAGGGGTTGCGTCAGCAATCACAGATTTATTACCAGCGATTGTGGATGCTGCAACCAGAGCATGCCCTGGCGCTCGTACGGCTGGGACAACTTAGCAGCGACACCGATAAAAAGATATTTTTCTACGAAAAAGCCCTCGCCGTTTTAGATCTGGATGAAAATATTTTTTATGAAAACCATCGTCAATGGCTCCATTCTACCCTTGCCCGGATCTATTTTGCGAAACGATGGCCGGGATACCGAGAAGGGCTTTCTGCGATAGATATTTCTTCTCTGTCTACCAATCCGGAACAAAAACAGAAGGAGGCAGAGTTAGAAAAAAAAATTGAATCTCATCTTTATAAAATTCAGGAACAGGTTCCAGCGCCGGCCTGGAGTCACGCCTTTCTTGCCTACCATTTTCAAAAGCTTGGCAACGTAAAAGACGCCATCTGGCATCTGGAACGCTCCTTTTTCCCCGACTTAAAACCAGATCAAAATTTTTCTTTAGAGCAATGGAAACAGTTAGCGCCTCTCTATCACAAAGCCCAGGATGAAGAGAGAGCACTTGGGGCTTATACAGCCATCCATACTCAGGATCAAGGTTACCACCCGGCCCTTTTATTTCTTTATCAATATAATTTGAAGGAAAAAAAATGGGAAGAGGTTTACCGTTTGTGGAATCTTCTCTTCTCAGCAAGCAAAGTAAATGGTCAGGAGTTGCGCAAAGGCATTGAGCTGGCTCGTAAAATTCGAAAAGAGACCGACGATAAAAATCCTTCTTATGTAATTTATCACAAGTGGTTGCTCTCTCTGCTCCAAAGACAGAAAGAGATCAATCCTGGTAAAGCCGGTCCTATCCTGGATCTCATTGACTATTATGAAAACCCCCGCCTGGAAAAAGAGCTGCTACCCCTATTCCAGGAACTTTTAACCATGAAGGGTATCTTGGCAAAGGATCGAGATAAGGCTTATGAATTTATAGCTGATTATCATCGCAGAGAGGGGCAAAGAAGATTGGCGCTAGAATATCTAGCAAGGCTTAACTCTGCCTATCCTGACCAGTTTATCTACCGAAGACGCTATTTGGATTTCTTCAAAGAGGAGGTACAGACGCTTCTAAGCCAGAAAGAGTACAGCCAGGCGATACGGTTGATCGACCAGCATCTCGCCTATGGCTCGCAGGATGCTGATCTTCGTAAGATCCGCAGAGAACTCTCTTTGGAGCCTGTGCGCCAAACCTTGGAGAAGCGAGAATGGATCCAATGTATCGAAGGATTGGATCGCTTCAAACAGGAGTACGCACTGTCGGATAAAGAGCTGGAGCTGGAACAGCGATGTCATATGTTGCAACGATCTCAGGATTTTCAAAAAAAGCGGTGGCCCGAGGTGATTAGCAGGTTTCATAACTTGAAAAAAGCTAGTTTTTATCAACGTTACCAGCAAGCCCACGCGCTGCAGGCTCAGGGAATGCTGTTTGAAGCAGCCGAAACATTTACGAATCTGCTGCAATCTCTGGAAAGCCAGCCCAAACTTCCCAAAGAGAAAAAGAGTGCGAAGCCTAGACAGACAAAAAAAGGCGACCCCGTGGATATGTTGGATCTGGCGCAACTGCCCCCAGAGCCGGAGATCAAAAGCGAAGAGCTGTACCTGGTTTTGATACATCTCTATTTTCACCAGATCCGCAATAAAGAGGAGCTCACCTATTGGTTGCAGCGATTTACTGCACGCTATCCGGAACACCGGGAGCGTAAACGCATGGAAAATATTTTACGGAGCTTTTTCCGGAATTGAAAAACAGGAGTCGACGCCCCATCGATTGTCAGGTTACGGATAGTTTTCGCGGGAACGAACAGACCCAGAAAGGAAGATTGCAGGCCTCCTCTCGGGGAAGCCTGCCTGAAAAATTTACTGCTTCTGGCACTTGGCGAACTGGCGCTGGTCTATGCGGCCTTTCCATTGCCCATCTCTTTTGTAGGAGACAAAGGTGTAATTTTTGCAGCGAAAATTTTTCTGAGAACCATCCTTGATGAAAAAGACGATATCATAACTGTATTCAAACCCGCCAGAAAATTCACGAAAATCGGTCTGCTTGAATTCGGTTTTGGTGACCTGCATTGGCTTTTCTGGACCGCTGTCGATATAACGGGAGGGGTATTCCAGAAAGATCTCTGTGAATAACTGCTGTAAGATTTCCTGATCCAGTGGCTCTTGTCCTGCCTTGGCTTTGGCAGGGGCTTTACCAGACATGATATCTTCAGGACCTAGTATACCTACGTAGATCCAGGCTCCCCCGCCAATCTGCTGGTACATCACCTGGACATCGGCTACCATAGGTGCGCCACCGCGCTTGAAGACCAGTTTGTAGGGATAATAGCGAACAATTTTCTTGACACCTGGCCGCACAAAGCCACGGTCCACATTCCAGGGCTTGCCGTAGCCGGTTTTGCTTTTTTCTACAGCGACAATGGTATCCGCCGCGAATTTCTGCTTCCAGTTGCGCAGCAGGTCTGCCTTGGCCTTATCAATAGTCGGCATAGCAGCCAGCATAGAATGAAAAAGAAAAAGAGATACAAACAAAAAGAGCGAAATCCGTAAACTTTTGCGCATGAGTTCCTCATAACCACAATCATGATTTGAAATCGGTACTTGCCGTTTCTACTCTACCACTTTTTCTTTGCAGAAAGGAAATTGCAACCTTTTTTTCCCCTAATCTTATTGCAAAAACGGTTTAGGTGAATTTAATTATACAATAAAACAACCCCACTCAAGCTAAAAAGATTCAAAATCATTACCTTTCTTGTTCTGACCCTTTTTCCTTTGCCAGTTGTCATCAAGAGAAATGACCTGCTCCGGTGTGGTGAGCTGCACCATAACTGATTTTTCTGAGGGGGTTTTTACAGATCTATTTTTACCATCAGTTAAACGAAACCACTCTACCAGTTCTCTGAGTTTTCTGGCCTGAGCAGCAAGCTGTTCACTGGCCGAGGCATTTTCCTCAGATACAGCTGCATTGTGCTGAGTAACCTGGTCAATCTGCTGTACTCCGATTTGTAATTGAGAAATCCCCTGCACCTGTTCCCGGCTGGAAGAGGCTGCTTCATCAATCAAGGTGCTTACATTCTGTACCTTATCATTGATTTCGGTGAATGTCTTAGCGGTCTTTTCTGCAATCATCCTCCCTTCGTTTACCTTTTGGATGGAATTTTCAATAATTTCCGCGGTCTCCTTGGCAGCCTGACTGCTCCGTTTCGAAAGATTATTAACCTCTTCAGCAACCACCGCAAAACCACGGCCGTACCTACCTGCACGGGCTGCCTCAACCGCTGCGTTTAACGCCAGCAGGTTGGTCTGAAAAGCGATCTCCTCAATGGTTTTCATAATTTTGGCAATAGTTTCTGAAGAGCTGCTGATATTTCCCATAGCCTCCACCATCTGACGAATCTGCTCTGCACCCTGACCTGTATAGGTAAGAGCCTGTGCAGCAAGATTTTTTGCGTTCAGAGAGTTGTCCGACGCAAGTCTGGTCTGCGCGACCAGCTCTGCCAAGGAGCTGGTGATCTGCTCAATCGAAGCTGCCTGCTGATTGGCTCCCTGCGCAAGAGTCTGGTTGGTTGTTGAAATCTGATTTGATCCATTCAGGTTTTCATCAGAGATTTCCCTGATAGAAATCAAAGTCTCATTCAGTTTCTCGCTCATTATCAGCATATTTTTGAAAACACCTATCCGGCCGTCCTGACTAACAGCAACTGTTAAATCTCCCTGAGCTATTTTTGATGTTATTTGTTCGAGCTCTGACGGTTCTGCACCGAGCTGCCTGAGAATCACTCTGGTGATCAGAGCGGAAATCAAGATACTTACCGCGAAACCGATCAGGGCAAGAATCACCAGAAAAATAGTAATCGCCTGAGCAGACTCTGCCACCTTTTCTTTCAGGTGACTCATCTTTTCATTGTACAGAGCTGCTATCTTTTTTACATTCTCTTCGATTTCGCGCACAGCATCCTTGTATTTGCCGATAAACTGGTTGGCCTGCTGAGTAGTTTTAATCTCCCCGCTTTTGATTTTATCCATACTGAGCAGAAATCCGCTTTTATACTCAGCAAGACCATGTTCGATTTCCTGGATCATTTTCTTGTCTGAATCAAGGGATACCACTTTTTTCATATCCTGCAAACGGCCGGTCAGACTGTTCAATTCGTCAGACCACTCTTTAAAATAGTGCTGCTTTTTTTCATCCGAAGCAAGATTGATGTAAAAATCTTTTTCATAACGCCGCAGACCAAGGGTATTGGCTCTGGCGCGGGCGCTGTACTCCGCAATTCTGGCTGTGGTATCGAGCATGATGTCTGTCTGCTTTTTAAGGTCAAATATCCCCCAGATGCCGACTCCCACCAGCAATAGCAGAATCATTATGACAATACCGAATCCCATATACAGCAGGGACCGTACTTTTTTCTGATATTATTTCATATTTTGCCTCGGAAATGTTCTCTGTCAAAAGACTGTGAACCGGCTAGGTCAATCACGACAAAACCGGATTTTCTTTATTCGACGCTGCGTCTGAAAAAGGCAGCACCATTTTTAATGGTTCTCATATAAATCTAACATTTCAGATTTCAAGTTTAATTTTATACTGAATATAACGATACGTAAAAAAAAATAGCAGCTGTTCGGTCAATAGTGTCTAAATGTTATCTAAAGCGGGAGAGGGTCAAGGAAAGCATGTCAGGGAGGTAAAGGATCAATCCAGGTTCAGCACAGGTGTTATAATTCTGACAGCAGAAACACCAGAATGCCTTTTTTGTAATCAGCCCTGCGAAGCGCAGGGCTGAAAAGCAGAATTACCAGACAATACCAACCGTGATACCTGTAGCAAAACCAGCATCGGAGAAGTAGAAGATGATCGGAATATCCAGCTTGACCGGACCGAGGTTGATACCAAGCCCCAGGTTCAGGCGCGGCCTTACAAAGGATGGTTTGATGTTGGTGGTGCTGCCGTCGACGGTGAGCGTATAATTAGATGTTGTTCCAACAGTTGCTATATGGAATTCATTCCCATCATTAGAGTAAATATTTTCTTGAATATTTGCTGCAGAACGTGCAATAACAATAATGTCAGATTTTCCAAAGTTAAGGTCGACACCAAGGCCAATGTTGAGGTTGAGCAGCCAGAGCAATTGCACTGATGTGTTTACCTCAAAAGGAATCGTATACACAGTTGAATCGATTTGTAATGTTGCAGAAGGATCTATACTAACTAAACCAACCATTTTATAATCAATTGTACCTGTAAGTGTGGTATATGAGTATGAAAATGTGCCTGTGACAGGTGGGGTGGTTATTTCAATTGGATCCAGTTCAGGAGTTAATGATATTTTCATACTATTTCTATAAAACCCAGATCCAAAGGCGATGCCGCGCCAGCGCGCCAGACCAGCCAGAATTCCGACAGAGTTCATATAACGATAATTCAAACCAACTCCAAAATTTGTCGTTTTAAAGGAGACAGTACCCATACTCTCCATATCCTGTTCAATAGAGAAGGCGCCAAATTTGACATTGGCATAGACATTTTCCAGGAAGGGGAGAAAACGGCCGACATTTAGACCTATATTGACAAAGGAGAGACCTGTGGCAACCCCCGCATACACATCGCCGTTCTTCTCGATCTCGTCGCCGATCTGGCTGTAGTAGGCTGGGTCAAGGCTGGGAGCCTGGGCGCCGAACATCACACCTGTTGTGATGGAGAAGAGGTCGTAGTTGAGATAACCCTGGTGAGTGGCCACGTGGTTGGCGTAGCCAGTGGCATTGGCAAATCCCTGCGCCAGGTCAGACTGGCTATTGTATTTACTTAATTCATTGTTCGCGTCTGTGACACCTGTATTAAACGCTTTATTTATCTCTGTTGATACTGTAGAATTGATACTAGTAATCAATGTTGCCTGAATGGAATTGATTGTATCTTGAAGTAAAAGTGGAGATTGGTTTCCACTGTTTTGCTGATTGATATAAGATGCAAGCCCAGAAGAATCTAAAATGGCTCCAACTGTTCCCGTCGAACCTGAAACCGTTATTGCAAATGCCTGTTGGTAGCTGGCAGCCAGCACAAGCAGAGCAACTAGTGTCCGTTTGATTGTTTTCATGATCTTCTCCGAATTGTTTTCTGGAGAAAGCGGACGCCGTGAAATGTCTGCAGCAAGGGTGAGTACGGCATTGGTTTTCTCCGTTATTTTTATACCTTTTTGAGCCATTTTTTTCTATTTGTCAATGCATTTCTTGCCAGATACAGTTAGCGCACCACAATATTCACCAGCTTGCCGGGCACGACGACCACTTTGAGTAGCTGTTTGCCTTCGATGCTCTGGCTGATTTTGCTGTCTGCCAGAGCAAGTTTTTCCAGCTCCTCTTTGCTGATCGTCCGTTTTACCTGCTGCTTTACCCGTACCTTGCCATTGATTTGAAAAACCACCTCTATCTCATCAAAAATGGTAAACTCCGGACGATAGCCTGGCCAGGGAGCGACAGAAACCAGCCCTGCGCCGCCCATAAGGTGATAGATCTCCTCGGCCAAATGGGGAGCGATGGGAGCTAACAGCTTGCTCAGGATCAGCAAACTAACCTGCAAAAGGACGCGGCGCAGGGGCGTAAGGGTAGTCTCACCCTGCTCCAGCCACTGGTTGAGCAGCGCAGAGACCGAATTGGAGTACTCCATCATTGCCGCGATTGCCGTATTGAAATGGTACCGTTCGCCAATATCCTGCGTAACCTTTTCCACGGTGCGATTGAGTGATATATAGAGTTGACGAGCCTCTTTGTCGTTCTCTAGCTCAGAGCGTTCCTGGTCTGACAGATCTTCGCGCAGAGAGCCAGGCAGACGGATCTCCTGGATCTGCTGCAGCAGGCGGAAGAGACGGCTGAGAAAGCGGAAGGAGCCTTCTATCCCCTGATCAGACCACTCCAGATCGCGCTCTGGGGGCGAAGCGAACAGCGAGAACAGGCGCACGCTGTCTGCGCCGTAGAGTTTGACCATTTCATCCGGATCAATGCCGTTATTCTTAGACTTGGACATTTTATCCAATCGTACGGATAATTTTATGGTTGGATCCAATGGGCTGGTTTCTAGGTTGTCGCCAAGCTCATGTTTGAAAAAATATTTCCTGTTTTTGGGGTCGTAATAACTTTGATTCACAACCATACCCTGGGTTAGCAACCGGGAAAATGGCTCTGACTTGGGCGACAAGCCCAGGTCATGAAGAAACTTATTGAAAAAGCGGGCGTACAAGAGATGCATGACAGCATGTTCTACACCGCCGATATACTGGTCCACATTCATCCAGTAGTTCGCAGCAGCGACCGGGATGGCCTCCTGGCTGTTGCGGGGCGCCACATAGCGCAGATAGTACCAGGAAGAGTCCACAAAGGTATCCATGGTATCTGTTTCCCGGCGAGCTGACCCGCCACATTTGGGGCAGGTTGTATGCAAAAATTGCGGGTCATTTTCCAGAGGGGATTTTCCTTTCACCTTCATGTCAACCTGGTCAGGCAGCACAACGGGCAGCTCCGCCTCGGGAACAGGCACCGTACCGCACTTTGGACAGTAGACAATGGGAATGGGGTTGCCCCAGTAACGCTGGCGGCTGAGCAGCCAATCGCGCAGGCGATACTGCACCTCGCGTCGGCCCAGATTTTGCTTTTCTAAAAGTTCAATAACCCCCTTTTTAGTTAACTCTGAGCTTTGTCCATCAAAGGGACCTGAATGTATCGAGATGCCAGCCTCGGTAAAGGCCCTCTCTTTCAGAATTGCATGGATATCCTGATTGCTATCTACCGGCTTGATAACAGGCACTACAGGTAGGGAGTATTTTTGCGCGAATTCGTAATCGCGCTGATCATGAGCTGGGACAGCCATAATCATGCCAGTACCGTAATCCATGAGCACAAAATTGCCCACCCAGAGCGGAATTTTTTTCTGATTCAGGGGGTTGATAATTCGAATGCCGGTATCCATTCCGAGCTTTTCATTACGGTCTGAGCTGCGTTCTTCTTTGCTCTGCTGCCGGATTTGTGATACAAAATCCGCCAGTTTTCCTGCAGGCTCTTTTTCGATCAGCCCTTTGACCAGCGGATGCTCTGCAGCGGCAACCATAAAGGTAACACCGTAAACCGTGTCCGGCCGGGTGGTATAGATTGGATAGACCTCCCCCTGCTCCCCCTGAAAATGGATTATGGCGCCTTCTGAGCGCCCGATCCAATTTTTCTGCATAGTCAGAACCCGTTCCGGCCACCCCTGCTCCAGCTCCTGGTGTCCCTGGAGCAGCGCTTCAGCATAGGCCGTGATCTTAAAAAACCACTGATCGAGCTCTTTTTCCACTACATCGGTATCGCCATGACGCCAGCATTTGCCGTCCACGACCTGTTCGTTGGCCAATACTGTATTGCAGTCGGGGCACCAGTTGACATAAGCGGTCTTTTTATAGGCCAATCCTTTTTCGAACATCCGCAGAAATAACCACTGTCCCCATTTGTAATACTCCTGATCGCAGGTGGCCAGCTCTCTGTCCCAGTCGTAGGAGAAGCCAAGGCGGCGCAGTTGCATTTTCATGGATTCAATATTTTTATATGTCCATTCCGCAGGAGCTATACCTCGCTCGATTGCCGCGTTTTCTGCGGGAAGTCCAAAGGCGTCCCATCCGATAGGATGTAGCACGTTTTTACCCTGCATCAATTGAAAACGAGCGATGGCGTCGCCGATGCTGTAATTGCGGACGTGTCCCATGTGTATGCGGCCGCTGGGATAGGGAAACATCTCCAGGCAATAAAATTTTTGTTTCGCGCTGTTTTCTGTTGTCTTGAAAACCTGGCCATTGTCCCAGGCACTTTGCCATTTTTTTTCGATTGTTTCAAATTCGTACTGCTGCATTTTATTTCCTGTTGTTTTTTTTCTGCTTAAACAGATTTAGGTGTATTCATTTCGTAGAGAATGCGCAACCCCTTCAAGGTAAGATCTTCATCCACCAGATGCGGTCTTTCGATGGCCGGAGAGATTGTCGAGGCGTAACCGCCGGTCAGCACGACAAAGAAGGAGCGCTGGAGCTGCTTTTCAATCAGGTCGATCATTCCCGTCAGCATGGATGACCATCCGTAGAAAAAACCTGACTGCAAACTGGCACGGGTAGATGTACCCACGACAAAGGTTGGACGGGTGAAAGATATTTTGGGAAGCTTGGACGTTTTTTGAAACAGGGCATCCATAGACATACGCAGGCCGGGCGCAATGATGCCTCCCTGATAGATTCCCTCTTTGAGTAGAACGCAGAAGGTGGTTGCCGTGCCGAAATCGATGATAATCATATCCCCTTTTTCTGCGTAGAGCTTGCGTGCGGCAACTGCATTTACGATGCGGTCCGCGCCGATCTCTTCAATGTTTTCATAGCGAAACTCCAATCCTGTATTCATGTGAACATTGACAATGATTGCTTCTACAGCGAAACTTTCCTGGAACATCTGATAAAAAATAAAATCAACGGGAGGTACGACACTGGAGAAAACAATTCCCTCCACCCTGCCAGGATCGATTCCCCGGTTGCGAATCAAAGCAGTCACTTTGAAAAAAAGCTCGTCCGGCGTGATATGGGTCTGGGTGGAGATACGGAAGCTTGTGATCAGCTTCATGGTTTCACGCTTATCAAAGCATCCGATGACTGTGGTTGTGTTTCCGACATCAAATCCTAAAATCATAGGTTTACCTGAAAAAAAAGATGTAGCAGATCCTGAACCGGCATCCTCTTCCCATTTTCCGTGAGAACTAGAGGAGCATACTCGACGACCAGCGATTCGCGATGCATCAGGGGCATCCTGTAATAATCAGAAAGAAGTTGTTGTAGGTACATAAGAACGCGCCGCAAAATCAATCCTTTACTGAATTTTCGTTTGCTGATTTGATCAACAAAGCCTGGATCGTACAGGCTATCGGCACCAGCGTTTGCCGTCGTACTCGCTGGCGCGCGCAGATTGATTCCGATGCCGATAACCAGTTGCTGCAATTCGTGTCCGCTTATGACCGATTCGCACAAAATACCGGAGATTTTAAACCTCTTTTTCTCTAACTGATAAAATATATCATTCGGCCATTTGATCGAAAGATCCACATGAACCAATGGCTGTAGGGCCTGGTGCAGCGCTAATCCTACCAGGAAGGTAAGTTGCGCCAGCATTGAGGAGGAGTTTTGTCTGGTATCAGCGCTTACTCTTTCGACCAATGAGTCAGCTTGGTTATAGGAAACGCTTAGAAAAAGATTCCCCGTACCAAAATCGTTCCAGATTCTTCCAAATTGGCCTTTGCCTTGATTTTGACGGCGACTCCATACAAAGAAACTTTCATCTGAAGCATGCCTGCGGCAAAAAAGGTTTGTGGAATCCACCGTTGACAGGAGTATGGAGCGGCTTGGATATAAATGGTTTAATTTCATTTCTCGGGAGATCATACTAGAGTGTCAGCTACCAAATTGCTCAAGTTACAAATTTTACCACTTATCCTGATAGTGCCTTTCTGGTTTTTGTCGTGTGGGGATCGGACGCTCAAAGAGCCGCAAGACGCTCTAACTTATAATGACTTGTTAGAGCAACTTCGAAGCGCTGTTGCGGAAAAAAAATCCAGGCAACTCTGGCATAGCGCTGATTCTGCCACGCGTCAGGTTTGGTTTAAAATCAGCGACATAGTCCAGGAACCGGGAGTGAAGAGCAAGCATAAAGCTTTTTTCCGCGACCAGTTACGACTAAAAAGCGATGAGTATCATCTGACTCCTGAACGGTTATTGAACCGCTATCTGCAGCGACCCGATCATGTCTTTCAGGTTTTCTTGGCGAAAGAGTATCAGATTTATGCTTCTCAGATGAAACAGGATGAGTTTTTTTTTGTAGCGAAAGGGAGATTGCCGATCCGCCTTTATAAGGTGAAGGAGGAGAAGAGCGGAAAGAACGTTTGGAAATTTCATTTCACTCTTTTGCAGTAAGGACATTGATTTATAGAATTAGAAAAAGGCGCTCGCTGACACCGTTGGCATAAAAATTTTGTCAATGACAGCAACGGCGAAGGCCAGTTCATACAAACTTTGGCGCAGCATCACACCCGCATGGTAACCTGTATCTGTTACGGCACCAAGCAGCGACCACGATTCCCAGAATTTCCATTCCAGGGCTACGCCTCCATCCGTTGCCTTTTCGCTCTTGCTATCAACGATCGTTGACCATTTTAAAAATGCGATGAAACGGAGATTCGCTGGTATAAATTGAAATGAGGCTTGAACTCGAATATCAGGCTGGAAAAGAGATTGATCTTTATTGCTTCTATACTCCACTACCTCCTGTAACACAACGGAAAGCCGAAGCAGAGGAAGGGGCTCCACTGTCAAACCAAGATCCATGCTACCATGGCTCTGCTCGGAAGTTAAGAGCTTACTCTGGCCGCCCCGTAGAGCGATCCCCAAATCAAAAAGGGGATGACTCCATGCCGCATTTAAAAGAATGATATCGCGGTTGTATGAAGTTTTTTCACCATTTGAAACGAGCCATGTTTCTGAATACTGACTATAGCTGTAGATCAGGCTGAAAGCCAGCTCTTGATTACCTGCCAGAATCGCGGTATTCTGTTGCCAATTTTGTTGATCGATCCAGGCTGTGGACATGGCAGGCGCCACTGTCCATGATCTGCTTTGCATCTGGTTGTAGTAGTTTTCCAAATTGGTGATATCGATCTGGTTTTGATCCAGGGGGATTGTCTGCCGCGGCTGGGCCAGTCCTGATGCAGGGTTGAACAGACCACCAAGCCCCTGATAGCGGAAGGTATCAACGCCATCTCCTGTTGCAACGCTCAATCCTGTGAAAATATTTCTTCTCCAGAGTTCGCCTTGATCCGCTGCTTGCAATGAGGCCATATAGAAAAACGGGAGTGATACCGGAAAGAAAATTAGTAAAAGGTTAATGCTGAATTTGTCTATCCTGACCTTGCTTGCGAGAGCCGCTAAGGAGATTCGTGGAAATTTTGATAAGAAAAACATCGGGCATTAAATATTAAAAAAATCTAAATTTTGCTGTAACGCTGGCGGCAGGGTCTTATCAGAACGTTCGTATTTATGATAACGGTTTTCCATCTCTTTTTTCTTGCGCATTTGCACGTTTTCATAACGGGTTAATGGGTTGGCAAAGGCAGGAAAAGTGGCCAAAGACTGGCGGCGTTCTTTGCGGAAGGGAACGTGGCGAATAAAAATATCCCGGGCTACCCTGTTCAATTTTGGCACACCTTCTTTTTCAAAGAACATCCAATTCTTATAATCATTCACAAAACGCGAGCGCGGATCGCGAAACTTTTTAAATTCAACCTTTAGCTTTTCTTTCGTCTCTTGAGAAAGGTTGGAGTTTTTCTTAAAAAATTCTTGATAATCAAAGTAATCCGAAGTAAGTATTGCTGCGCTGGCATCAGCCCACCCTGCGCCCGCGATATTGCGGACAATTTCCCACCGGAACACTCCAAAAGAGTCCACCAGCATTTCCCTGATATGGCCTGTCGCCATATTCGGTATTAAAAAACGCGCCGGTGAATTTTTATCCTTGCCATCCATCTCCTGCCACATGGCCGATTTCATCCCAACGGATGGAAGCAGGATGAAGATTGGCAATACCTCCATGCGTACAAATTCATTGATAATCTTTGCGGTATCATGCTCTTTGTACAATACCTCCCGATAAAACAGGGAAAAATCAATTTCACGCCATTCGTTAACAGCATCCTCAATCGCTTTGCGGGTTGAAAAAAGATCCCGCATATCACTAGGCAGCAGGTCGGATATCAAAATCGGAAAAGCGCTGCCGATAGATCCTGCCACCATGACAGTACCATTACTGACCATGTGATCAATTTCAAATTCCAATCTGGTATCGCTTTTGTCATTGGGCAAACGATCCATCTTGGATAAAGCCGCAGTATCAGTGACCCGCAGTTCTTGTCTTAAAATTTCTTTATAAAACTGACCTAATTCAGTAATTGATGGATTATCCTGTTCCGTGTAGATGCGCTGCAACCACTCTTTGGGAGAGTAAACCGGATATTGGCCTGGAGAGTTGTCCTGATAACGGTACAATGTCATCACCTGATCAGGGCTGAGAACCTTCTCATCCAAAAAACCAAATTGAAACATCATATCTACAGGTTTGGGGCATAGCTGTGTTTTTACAAATTTTAAAAATGATTTCTTGTAGATTTCCCAATATACTTTGGAGAGCGTTCTCCGCATTTTGCGCATATCAGAATCTGAATCCAGCTTATTTTTCACATCCTTAAACTGTCCCCAGAGCTGAAAAAATTTCAGAGCTTTATCGCTATCAATCCCGGAAAAGGCAATGATCTGCTGCATGGAATCCTTTAGTTCGCCGTCAATGATCTGTTGTGAAGATGAAGAGACGACGGCAGGATGGCTTTGGCTCGGTGCGGCTTGCTCTTTTATACTTTCCTGAAAAGAGAACTGATCGAGATAGGTTTTGACGCGACTATCGACACCTCGAAAGGAAATATTCCATATCTGACGGTATTGGATCGAAAAATCGGTGATTTTATTGAGGAAGTGCTGCACCACAGCGGCAACCTCTTGCTTTCTCAAAGGATCTTTTTCAAGCTGATTTTTTTCCATCACCGGAATGAATTCAAGGAAAATCGATTTATCCTGGCCTGAGATCTGGTCGAGAACTTGATCGCATTGTAAAAGCAGCGTTTGGATACTCTCAATTTTTTGCTGAAGCAGGTTTGCCATATCTTGAATCACAAAGCGTATGAGATTTGCCTGACCTTCAAAGAATTGCTGCTGGTAGGCGCTTGGCATAGAGAAAAAACGTTTATAAAAATGGATCTGATCATCATTAGTGGCTGGCTTGATTTTATAACTTTTATAAAAAACTTTTGAAAAGTCATTATCGAAAAAAGAGGTATCGATTGATTCCGGAAGTCCGGATCCTTTATCAAAAAGGAGGCTTACATTGCCGTTGACAATATTGCTTAATTCCTGGTACACCGGCTTGGTACTGCCTGATGCGTTGGCCTGAAATCGCATTCCATCAAATTTAAATAAAACCAGACCAGAATTATCAAAAAATTTTTGAATTTCGGCGAAAAAGCTGGCTGCCTCTTTTTCCTGCTTGGAAGCCAGCAATAGCTGACGGATCAATGAACGGGCCATCATGATGCCAAGATTCAATTTTGTCCCAATAGCAGACGAAAAACTACGTGCGGGCAATGGATAAACGGAAACAATAGTCTCCCTTTGTGAAATAGCGCGAAAAAGCGATCTGCCGCTGGTCGCAACGATCATGTCGCCGCATATCATTCCATCCTGCAATGACCAGATGGTCACAAAATCTGAAACACCTGTTTGTTCATTTTTTTTCTGAATTTGGATTGCAATCTCGCCCTGATGCACGAGAATAATACCGTCAACGGCGTCCTCTGGATTAAATAAAATTTGATCGCTGCTGATTTTGGCTTTTTGTACAGATTTCTGAAAATTAATTGCCATTTTTTTCCACAATCGTTATAGAATATCCAGAATACCCTTGCCCTGGCGCACCAGAATCGGATCACCCGTCTGAGCGTCTATGATGGTCGACGGTTCAACAGGAAAGATACCGCCATCAACAACTAGATCCACCTGTTTCCCGATATCAAGATCAATAGCTGCCGGGTCATTGTACCATTTGTCCTGCAAATGAACGGAAGTTGAAATTAAGGGCGCCTGTAACTCCTCAATGACCGCCTGCAAAATTTTATTGTCGGGAATCCTGATACCAATTGTTCCTTTTTGATTCTGTAAAATTTTAGGTACTTCCCGGGTTGCCTGAAAAATCAAGGTGTATGGGCCTGGCAGCACTCGCCGCATCAATCGAAAAATCTGGTTTGAAATACCACGCGCATAATGCGATGCCATCTCAATATCGCTACAAATAATGGAAAGATGCTGGTTGCGGGGCATCTTTTTTATTCGAAAAATTCGGTCAAGGCCTTTCTTGTTTCCTGTGGCGACCATTATGCCATAAATGGAATCTGTTGGCAAAACCACGACCCCATCGTTATCGCGCAATAGCGAGACGATTTTATCAATTTTTCGTTTTTCCGGATTTACGGGATGGACAGTTAAAATCATTTTCGGATCTGCTCCAAATATTGTGGAAACGTTGCACAGGAGAGATGTTTCATCTCTTCGATTAATTCACGCACCAATTGGGCGGGCATTCCTGGTCCTTCATAGATAAAACCGGTATAGATCTGTACAGCGCTGGCTCCTGCCCGGAAATATTCACGAGCATCGGCAAATTTCTGGATGCCACCTACGCCAATGATGGGAAAATCAGGCATGGCTTTATGCACCTGTCGAACTAGATCGGGAGTCAGACGGCGCAAAGGTGTACCGCTCAAACCGCCGCTCTGGCTTGCGCTTCGATGACCAGGATTTTGCAGGAAACCTTCCCGCTGGATCGTAGTATTAGCAACAATCAGACCCTGAAATTTATTTTCCTTCGCAATCTCTCCAGCAGCAATCAAAGCCTGGGCATCAAGATCCGGCGCAAGTTTTAAAAAAAATGGCTTCTGTTCAGTAAAGCCATGATATTGCAATTTACTGATAAGATTGCGCAGTTTCTTCTCATCTTGCAGGTCACGCAAACCTGGCGTATTCGGTGAACTGATATTGACTGTAAAATAGTCAGCCAGGTGAATAAATTTTTCACTTAAAGCAAGATAGTCTTTGTAGGCATCTTCTAACGGAACCTCTTTATTCTTGCCAATATTGATACCAAGGGAAAAAGGGTGTTCTGATAAATAGGAGAAACCGAAACGGGCGAAATCTTTTTCAAGGCGTTCAGCTACGGCTTCCATGCCATCGTTATTAAAACCCATTCGGTTGATGATAGCTTTTTCTTGGGGAATACGAAACAGCCGTGGTTTTGGGTTGCCTGGCTGGGCTATGGGCGTAATTGTACCTATTTCCAATGCCGCAAAGCCAAGAGCACCCCAATAGCAGGGTGCATCTCCATTTTTATCCAAACCTGCTGCCAGGCCAAAGGGGTGATTCCATATCAATGCTTTGTGCTTGTCTGCGCTGCCAAGAGAAGTTTTTAAATCAATCCCAGATTTGGCAGCCAAATTGGATAATCGAGAGTGGGTGTATTGAGCCCTATCCAGAGAATTGAGTGAATTGCGCTTCGCAAAAAGCATCCCTGAGTTGTGAACTTTCTCTGCGTCCAGGTGAAAGAGAACACCCCGGGTCAATAATTTCCATAAAGTCCTATTGAGCATCATAAAGGTTGTTCCTGCACTCTCTCCATCTACGCCCAGCCTTATTTTTTTCTTTTATCCAAAGCATTGTTTGCCAGATTATCAGCCATCCGGTTTCGCTCCCTTTGAACGTGAACAAATCTGCACGAGGCAAATTTGCTGGTTAGGGACTGGATTTCCTGAAAATAGGAACGCAGCTTTTCATTTTTCATCTTATATTGTCCGTTAAGTTGACGAATGGCCAATTCAGAATCGGAATGTAGAACAACCTGCAACCAGCCCTGCGAAAGAGCATAGCGCAATCCTGCAAGGATGCCTTCATATTCTGCGATGTTATTTGTCAATCCATCGCCAATAAAGTGTGAAAGTTCGCCAAGAACCTGGCCTTGTGCATTGTAAAAAACAACGCCGTAGGATGCCGGTCCTGGATTGCCACGACAGGCTCCATCGCTATAGATGAACACTTCAGAGGATGTCATGTTTTTTTCCAGAAGGAGATGTGGGCCCACCAGGGATCGAACCTGGGACACCCTGATTATGAGTCAGGTGCTCTAACCGGCTGAGCTATAGGCCCGTTGCAACAATTTCGACACCATTTCAAGGCGATATTTACTGTCAATCTCAATTTCATTGCAATGGCGATTTGCGATGAAGGCTATTTATAGTCGAGATAGTCTTTCAATTTTCTGGCTCGGGACGGGTGGCGCAAACGGCGCAAGGCTTTGGCTTCGATCTGGCGGATGCGCTCCCGTGTTACTTTAAATATGTAACCGACCTCTTCGAGGGTATGACTATAACCATCATCAAGGCCAAACCTCATCCTGAGAACCTTTTGTTCACGAGCTGGGAGGGTACTTAAGACATGTTCTATCTGCTCTTTGAGCATGCGATTTGCAGTCATATTTGAGGGCAAGTCAACCTCCTTGTCCTCTATAAAATCGCCAAGTTGGGAATCCTCATCTTCGCCAACCGGTGTTTCCAGGCTGATCGGTTCACGACTAACGCTCTTGATACTTTTGATCTTGCTGACGGTCCAACCGAGACGTTCCGCTATCTCATCATTGGTCGGTTCGCGGCCGGTCTCCTGAAGGTAGAGCCTAGTCTCCCGCATCACCTTGTTGATCTGTTCTATCATGTGTACCGGAACGCGAATCGTTCGCGCCTGGTCGGAAATAGCTCGTGTGATTGCCTGCCGAATCCACCAGGTTGCATAGGTTGAAAATTTATAACCTTTGCGGTACTCAAATTTGTCTACTGCTTTGATTAACCCGATATTGCCTTCCTGGATTAGATCAAAAAAATGCATACCACGGTTCGCGTAACGCTTGGCTATAGAGACTACGAGCCGAAGATTCGCCTTTACCAGTTCCTTTTTGGCGTCTGATATCTCATCCTGACCCTGCTTGATCTTGAAACCCCAGTCCATGATATTTGTGGCAAAGTCCCCTGCCTCCTGCTCTATCCGCCGTACTTTGCGCTCATTATTGCGAATATCCTTGATGATATCGCGAAGCTCTTCCACGGAAACGCCAAATTCCATCTCGATCTCTTCAAAGCTCTCATCCTTATCTAGTACACGGTTAAAACTTTTGATCTCGCGGATATCCTTCTTGTATTTGTGCTCCAGTGCTTCAAAAAAAGTGAGCGTTTCCTGAATCCGATTGCACATGGAGAGTATTTTTTGCGCTATTTTGTTGATTTCAATCTGCGAAATTTCCATCGCTGAAAAATAATCCCGCACAGCATCCATTCTCTGGATTACAAGAATATTAATATCATTCCACTCTTCCAAATTCTCCTCTTCGTCCAGTTTTTTAAGGCGATTACGAAGGTCGTTGATGGTCTTTTCCTCTTCTAAAATCAGACCCATATATTTGGTATATTTTTTATGGAGTTCCTGTATATCGCTCTGGTTGTAATTGTAGAGTTTATTTACGTGTAAAAGCTCTGTGATGCGTGAGTCCGGCTTGGAAAATTTGGCGTGGTTGCGAACAAATTCATTCATTAGCAAAGAAGAGCCAAGCACGGTTTCTTCAATTAATTGCTCGCCATGTTCGATACGCTTGGCGAGATGAACCTCCTGATCGCCCGTTAGTAGGCTTACCTTGCCGATTTCTCGAAGATAGAGCCTGATGGGATCATCTATATTGGAAGCGGTCTGGGTATCATCCAGAGCTTTGACCCGCACCTCTTTTTTATCGATACCCAGCTTGCGCGTAGGTTCATCCACGACTTCAATGCCCAATTGGTTGAGCAGAATAAAAACATCATCTATTTTCTCGGAATTCAGGATACTATCTGGTAGAATTTCGTTGATTTCATCATAGGTAAGCTCTCCGTGGGCTTTGCCCAGGTTAATGAGTTTTTGCACTTCAGCGTTATTTTCCAAACCGGTTTCTCCCTAATTCTTGCAAATTCTTGCTAAATACTATTTAATATAAGAAAAAATGAAAATGTAGTCTTTGTTTTTTAATGAAACTGTGAGATTCTCGTTTTTAACTGCTCTCGTTTGTGTGCCAGAGCGTCTAATTCCGCGTAATAATCGCGGATCAAGCGTTCATCTTGTTTTTGCTCCGCAATTCGGATCAATTCTTTTATTTTTTTTATTTTATCATCGATGATTCGGCGTTGTGCTTGTAGGGACAGCTTCTCATACAGCTCTTTTGCATTATCGGCAGGTTCAAAGGTAGAAAGCACCATTTCAGAAAGGATTTTTATCTCCAGCTCCGGAGGCAGTTCGAGTTTTTGCAGGTCTTGGACCCGAATGATCTCTCCTTCTGCATGACGTTCACTCAAAAGGCTATAGAGTAATCGGTCATCAGAATCGGTAAAGCTATCCAGCGGAAAATCTATAATCAGCCAGTCAAGGCACTCTGGAAAAATGAGTGAGAGTTTCAAAAGCTCATGCATCACCGGGCGAATCGCGCCGCTTTCGCTTGGTTGAATTTGGCCGACTACTTTTTGCTTCTCCGGTTGAAGACTTTGTCGTGATAAATTAGGCTGTTTTCTGGTAAAACGGTCGAGTTCATGTTCGACAGCTTCCATGCTGGTGGTAAGAATGGAAGCGATAAGCTTAATACCCTTCTCTTTTTCGATGCGACTTTGGATTTGTGATAAAGCCTCAAGGGCTGGAGGCAATCCAAGTTTCTCTCCATGAATTTGAAAATAGGAGCGTAATTCGAAGCCCAGCAGGTCAATGGCGTTATCCACCTTGAGTAAAAAGTCTACCTGGTCATGGTTGAGAAAGTAATCAAAGGGATCAGTGCCTGAAGGCAATGGTATGACATGAAATGCCATCGGGGAATTTCTTGCTATTTGAGCCACGCGAAGGGTTGCGTTGCGACCTGCGTCATCGCCGTCAAAAACCAGATAAACCTCCGTGGCAAAACGGTGAATGAGCCGCAGATGGTCTTCGCTCAAAGCTGTACCTAATGGAGCAACGGCGTTTGTCACACCCCGCTGGTGAGCCATAAGTACGTCAAGGTACCCCTCCATAATAAAAGCCCGTTTGCTCCTTCGAATCTCCTCTTTCGCCTGAGAAATGCCATAAAGCTCTTTACGTTTTTGAAAAAGTGGAGTTTCCTGACTGTTGAGATATTTGGGCGCCTGCTCGTTTCGGATGGCACGACCGCCGAGGGCAATGACTTGCCCTTTTTCGTTATGAATTGGAAAAATAATACGGTCACGAAAACGATCGTACAACGATCCTTTCTCGTTGGTACTTAATAAACCTAAATGGGCGGCCATCTCCTGAGAGATCCCTTTTTTTTGGAGAATGGAAGCTAAAAAATCCCATGATGCTGGCGCATAGCCAAGAGTGAATTTTTCAATCCAGTTCTGCACTATCTCCTTTGTGAGACCTCGATTGAGCAAATAGGACAAGGGACCATCCTTTATTTTCTGTGAGAAATCTTCTAATAATAGCTTTTGATAGGACATGGCTGTGATTTCCAGGGCGTGATATTGATTTTTTAACAGCTTTGCTAGTTCATCTTTTTGACTTTTTGCTGCAGCACTCTCTTTTGGATTGAGCGGTTTTTCTGGCAGAGGGAAATGTACAATATCGGCTACACGCTGCACCGATTGAATAAAATCGATATTTTCAATCTCCATAACAAAACGAAAAACATTGCCTCCTTTGCCGCAACTAAAACAGTGAAAGATCTGTTTCTCTTCGGAGATGCTAAATGATGGGGTTTTTTCGTTGTGAAAGGGACAAAGCGCCCAATAGTTGCGTCCGCTTTTTTTAATATTTGCGACATAGCGACTTACGACCTCAAGAATGGAGGCCTTTTCTTGCAGCCGCGTTACCGTTTCCCGATCAGCGAACAATGGCAATTTTCCTTAAAATTTAAAAATTTGCACAAGATAGATGTATAATATACACAAATTTCTCGTGCAGGGTAAAGAAAAATGCCCTTTTCTCTATTTCCGTTTGAAAATCGGGAAACTACGCTGCATAAAGATCTGCTTTGCGGATCTCCGTTAAGGGTATGCGCCTTACTGCTTTGCTATTTTCTGTAATCACAAGTTCTTCATTGATAATATCACGATTTGAGCTGATAATAATTTCTTCACCTGAGCGCATGGTAATAACGATTTGGATTGTTTTGATGCTGATGTACCTTTTTAATAAAGAGAAAAATCTATCCTGGGGATTTTCCTGTTCTTTTTTGCGATTGCTCATCTACCGGCTCCTGTTTGCCTTTGAAATGCTGATTTCTATAGTAAGATTATCGACACAATGCGACATAACATTAGATGTTTTTCAGATTTATAGCTACGCCAGAAAGTACGAGCAGCACTTTCTTTGCCGTATAATTAAGAGGGATAATGGCCATAGAGCCTTCCCCAGATTCTACTGGAGTTTTCTGAAGGATCGATTGTGATAAAATTGGATCTAAAAGATATAATCAGGCCGCGAATATGGAAGGATTTTTCCGGAAAACGCTGCTGTAATTTTTCTGCGTCGCAATCAGGGGCAAACAAGATATATTCATCAGGAGCTAAGATAAGCAGCTGTTCGTTCTCCAGGGTTCGCTTCTGGAACACCTGCTTCATTTCCTCCAGCAGGTCACGGTAATAGACCTCTCCTGATTGATTAAAATATCTATCTTGATTGTAGAAATTAAAATATCCCAGGGAACATCGCTTTTGAGAATGACGGCAATCCGTGATCCATTGAAAAATTTTTTCTTCTGTTACTGCGAATGCATTCCAAAATATAGAGTTACGGTTTGAATTTTTAAAAATGAAATCAAAATGGATAAAAAAAATTCTTAATCGTGCCATGATCTCGCGATATTGTGATTGCGTATCCTGGTCATTTTGCTCCGAGAAGTCAAACATGGAAAAACCATAGGTTTTTTGATGGCAGTTGTTATAAACGATATGGGTAGTATCGTTCTGTAAAAAACGATGAATCTCTGGTACTTCTGATGGATGAAGGAAACCTCCTTGATCTGATTTGGATAACTGTGCCATGATTTCATGATACACGGAGGGAGACTCGATTAATGCTGAAGCAATGGCTTGATAATGGTTATCCGGGTCATATAAAAAGAGGTACTCAGGGGCAGCTACAAACAAATTTTTCCAAACGATTAGAAAATTTTTGAATTTGTACTTCTGTCGGATGTGTCCAATAAGATGCAAAATATCGAGTTTCAAGCTCACCGAAGAGTCATGCGGCAATCCAAGATCTTCCAGATTGCTTCGGTTTTGCATTTTCTTTTCATATTCAATCTGAAAAAGCTGCTTGAATAGTTCGGCTTTATTCTCTGAATTTAATGAAAGAATTGATTTTTTCAATTCAAAAATTTTTTGTGAATTCAAGGTAATGTCTGATGGAATTAAAATAAGTTTCATACGATAGGCATCCCGGTTTCATCGGTGCTGATGATTACATAAGCAATTGAAAAATCTTGTTCATGGGAAATCGAAAAATCTACCTTTGCCGATTGAGGCAAACCGGTTTTTTTTATAGAGCGCTCGTCAACATAAAATTCTTTTCGTCCAGTCGATTTTCCCGCGAGGCAGATGTGATTTAAGGGGATACCACTTTGTGTACGGTTGGGAATGGCTTTTAAAAAGGCTTCTTTTAAGGCGAAGCGCGCTGCTAATGAAGGAATGGGCTTATGCAAAGCCAGACAGTAATCTAATTCATCTTTATGAAAAACACGCATTAAAAATTTATTTCCAAATCTTTTTACCATTCTTTCAATTCTATCGTTTCGGATTATATCGACTCCGATGCCAAGTATCAATGTATATCTCTTTCTTTATTTTGCATCAGCAGAGCTTTCATGTCAGACACCGCCTGCGGTAAACCTTGAAAAACGGATCTTGCGATAATGGCATGACCAATATTAACTTCATCAAGAGCAGGCATTGACAGTAGTTCGCTAATATTTTGGTAATTCAAACCATGCCCGGCGCTGACATTTAGATGAAGTGTTTGTGCCTTATGAGCCGCTAGGAATAGTCGTTCCCGCTCACGCTGCCAGGGCTCCCTTAGTCTGGCGGTATGACGTCCGCGGCTTTGATAAAATGCGTTGGCAAAACTACCGGTATGAAATTCTATCCGGTCAGCACCAACCTCTTTAGCTGCTTCAACCTGTCGCAGATCAGGCTCAATAAACAGACTTACCTCAATATTTTTTTTATGCATAAGCACAATAACCGGTTGAATTGTGGAGATATGTTGAATGCAATCAAGTCCACCCTCAGTGGTAACCTCCTCTCTTTTTTCTGGCACTAACGTAATTTGTTCAGGAACAAGGTTATAGGCAAATTCAATAATTTCATCAGATAACGCCATCTCTAGATTCATTTTTGTAGAAACAAGCTGACGGATTAACGTTACATCCCGATCCTGTATATGTCTGCGATCCTCACGCAGATGCACGGTTATTCCATCAGCGCCGGCTCTTTCCACAAGACCCACGACCTGGACTGGATCGGGTTCGTATGTTTTTCTTGCCTCCCGGATCGTCGCAATATGATCAATATTTACTCCAAGCTTTATCAATGCCAGTCTCCTTACAATTATTGATTTCCTGTTGGATTCGGCTTTATCGGTCCCGGACCAGGCAGGGTGGGCTTTCGAATTTTTTTTGTATAGATTATGCGCACGCGCTCTGGATCTACGCCAATAACTTCCAGTCCATCAATTTTTCGAAGAGCTTTGATCGAAACATCCTGTATATCATCTGCGGAAGGGACAATATTGCCCTGGGAATCAATGGCGGTACCGCTGATATCGATCCAAACGCGAAAATCTTTGGCGCTAATATCCTTTACATTGGTAGGGATTCGAACCTTGATATTTACCCTTGTTTGCTCTAATTTGTATGTCAGGCGTCGATCAAGGTCAATGATACCATCCACCTGAACTGGAGCGGAAATAAGTCGGATACCCTTTGACTCGATAACAGGTATGGTAACATTGGCGAATTTTGCTTTGGTGCTGAGATTTGAATTTACCATAATTTTTAGTGTTTTGTTTACTGTAGCGGTACTGCCCTCAATACTGATTTTTTGCAGATATACAGCATTCGTTTTTTCCAGAAGACTTTTGGGGCCGTTCAAGGTAATCATCGGTGGATTGACGGAAACTTTTCCGATCTCATATCCTTCAGGTAGGCTGCCGCCGATTTGCGCATACACATGAACTTCCTTGGTTCCGAACTCCTCGAAGCTGATGGATGCCTTTTCTGGAAAATAGGATATTATGTCAATTCCGTCAGGCAGGTCATTTTTCTCCAGGCTAATTGGAAAATTTTGATTATCACCTTTCTGCGCATTAAGAAGGTCAATTTCAGCCGTAATCGATTTTTTAGTCACGCGAGCAATGACCTCCTGCTTTCCGCGAATGACAACGCCTATTGACCTGGGTAAACGCGATGCAATGGCAAGGTTTTTTGGCTGGTTTACTAATCTATACGGTATTTCGATTGATTTTTCGAGAACACCCTCATTGATAACATAAAAATAAAGGCCAAGGGATAAAAAAAGGCATATTAATTTAACCTGCCAGTCGCGCAGGCTGAAAAAATTTTTTACAATAATATTGAAAAATCCGCGAATCATACTCATTTTCATTTAACCCTTGGATTTAGGTAGCTCATCACTAAATTTTTAAGCTCAGCGCTATCAACGTTATAGGATAATTTGCTGTCAGATGCAATCGATATAGCGCCATTCTCTTCTGATGTTATTAAAACCAGTGCATCAGACTCCTCTGCGATGCCAAGACCTGCACGATGCCGCGCTCCATGAAATTTTTTTAACTGACTACTATCAGACAACGGTAAATAGCAGGCCGCAGCGGCAATTTTATTATGCTCAATTATCAATGCGCCATCATGCAATGGCGAATTTGCAAAAAATATATTTCTTATTAATTCTTCACTCACCAGTGCGTCAAGCTTGGTACCCGTTTCAACATAGTTTTTTAGTCCGGTTTCCCTGCCGATGACTATCAGGCTGCCAACCTTACTACGGGACATTGAACGAACAGCGTTGATAATTTCGTCAATTGCAAGCCCATCCTGATCCAGCATTGAGTTGATAAGTCTATTCTGCCCAACCTGTGACAGGATTCTCCGCAGTTCCGGCTGGAATAGAATTATGACAGCAATAATAATATAAGTAGATAAATTTTTTAATAACCAATTCAAGGTAGTGAGATGTAAAAATTGCGAGATCAAAGCCATTGCCAAAATGACCAGAAGACCAAGTAGAATCTGAACTGCTCGGGTGCCGGCAATCAGCAAATAGGCTCGATAAAAGATATAGGAGACTATGAGAATATCTACAAAGGTTAAAATATAGTTATTAAAAAAAAACATATAAACCTTTGGCTACCAGGTTAAGGAACTCCATAGAAACTATTCACCATCACTCGTTTATTTTTCATCCATTTCTGTCTGGAGCTTTTGCAGCGCCTCTAACGCCAGTCTCGTTTCTTTCACATGATGCACTCGAAGAATCCTGGCGCCATTGGCTGCGGCAAAAACATTTAACGCAAGACTACCAGGCAGCCGCTCTGTGACATCTCCACCTAACAATGATTTCATGGCAACACCAATCAAAATTGGCAATTGAAAAATGTGAAATGTTGCCAGATTTGCAAGGATTCGGTAATTATGAGAGGCGGATTTGCCAAAGCCAATTCCCGGATCCAAAATAAGGCGATCGCGGCTCATTCGATACTCATCGCACCATAATCGGATTTTTTCCTCAAAAAAGGAGTGAATCTCCGTTAATACATCACTGTATTCTGGGTTCTGTTGCATTGTCTGTGGCTCGCCCTGCATATGCATAAAAACAAAGTGAGTCTGACAATCCTGCATCAAAGGCAACATGTCTGGATCCATTTCACCGGCCGAGATATCGTTTACATAATCAATTCCAATTGGTAGTGCCGCTTGCACAATTTTTGCTTTCGTCGTATCCAGCGAAATTTGTTGGCCAGGCCACCGTTTGCGAACCTCTTCGAGAACAGGAAGCACTCTTTTTTTTTCCTCTTCAAGGGAGACCGGCTTCGCTCCTGGACGTGAAGATTCACCACCAATATCCAGAATTTGGGCACCTTCTTCAATCATTTTGGAAGCCTGGTCAATTGCATCCTGTAACTTTGTATAACGTCCTTGATCAAAAAAGGAATCAGGAGTTACATTGAGGATTCCCATTATTTTTATCATCGTAATTCCTTCCTATGAAATTTTGGAGCGCAGATGGCTAAAAAATTGGCTATCATCTCCTTTCCGTGTTCTGTTAGGATGGATTCGGGATGAAATTGAACACCATAAACCGGATAGTTGTTATGCGCGAGCGCCATAATTAAACCATCGCTGGTTTGCGCTGTAACCTTCATGTGCGCTGAGGGAAATTGATCCTGACTAACGATCAATGAGTGATACCGGGTAGCCTTAAAGGGGCTATTTATACCGTGGAAAATTGCCGATTGGTCATGAGTAATCGAGCTGATTTTGCCATGAAAAATTTGGGGAGCCCGGATAACCTGACCGCCAAAAGCGGCTCCTATGGCTTGATGGCCCAGACAAACACCAAGAATGGGAATATGTTGATAAAAGCCTCGAATAATATCAAGAATGAAACCGGCATCCACAGGATGCCCAGGACCAGGGGAAATTAAAATTCCAGCAGGTTTCATTTGGGAAATTTGTTCAAGAGTGATCTGGTCGTTTCGATGCACCTCTACCTGAGCCCCTTGCTCCCAACAATACTGCACCAGGTTATAGGTAAATGAGTCATAATTGTCAATTACGAGAATCATAATTTTAAGCCTCGGCTTGCCAGCAGCAAGGCCTGTTTCATGGCAGCCGCTTTGTTCTCAACCTCTGTCCACTCTTTTGCTGGATCTGAATCAAAAACAATTCCTGCGCCGGCTTGAAAAAGACCCTCTCTGGGTTCTAAATAAAAGGTTCGAATCAAAATAGCTAAATCCATATCTCCTGAGTAAGAGATGTATCCCAGGGAACCCCCATAGTACCCCCTGCGCGCCTCTTCTAGTTCGTCAATAATCTCCATAGCCCGGATTTTAGGAGCGCCGGAGAGGGTGCCAGCAGGCAGGGCGACCCTTGCAACATCTGTAGAAGAGTAACGTTCGTCAATTTTTCCAAAACAGGCCGAGACAATATGCATAACATGGCTATAGCGTTCAATATATTTAAAACGTCGAACTTCGACTGTTCCTTTTTCGGCAATACGGCCAATATCATTTCTGGCAAGGTCAACCAGCATGATATGTTCAGCAACCTCTTTCTCGTCTGCCAGCAGATCCTGTTCGAAACGTTGATCCTCAAGTTCATTTGCTCCTCTTTTCCTGGTACCGGCTATCGGACGGATTTCAATATCCTGTCCCTGCCTGCGAACCAATATTTCAGGGGATGAACCGATAAGAAATTTTTTCTTTTGCTTATAGAAAAAAAGATAGGGCGAGGGATTGACACTCCGTAAGGCACGATAAAGGTTTAGTGGTTCAAATTGATGCGAAAAAGAAAAGCGGTTGGAAAGGACTACTTGGAAAATATCGCCATTGAGAATGTACTCCTTTGCTTTCTCCACTTTGCGAATAAAATTTTCCTTTGTGAAGGTGCTTTTTACATCGACATCAGATTCCTTGGATGGTAAAAGAAATTTATGCTTTACCCTGGATTCACTCAGATTATAAAAGAGTAATTGAATTCTTTCTGCTGCCTGAGTATAGAGAGATTCAATATTTTTCTGATTTTGATTTGTAAAGATATTGTAGATAATCTTTATTCGGTTGTTAATATGGTCAAATAAGATCAATTCTCTGGTAAAAAGAAAAAAAAGATCAGGAAAATTCATTTTGTCGGGATTTTTATCAGGGAGCTTTTCGTAGTAGCGAACGATATCATAAGCAAGATAGCCGACAACGCCGCCAAAAAATTTTGGTAATCGATCGTCCTGGTACGGTTTTCCAAGGCGCGATAACTCATCTTTTAAAAAATGTAGTGGATCTTGACAGGTAAAGGTTTTTTTCTTTCCTGTTCCGCCATTTGTCTCTAATGATTGAAGAATTCCTTTTTTATTCTTAACGCTGAAAACCTGAAAGGGATTCGATCCAAGAAAACTATAGCGACCTTTGATCTCCCCTTTTTCAACAGACTCGAGTAAAAAGCTATAAGGCGAGCGGTCATAACCAAGCTTGAGGAAAGCGGTCAAAGGAGTATCCATATCCAGAAGGATCTCTGAAAAAAGAGGAATGATGGAGAACTCCTGGGATAACTCCTTGCATTGTTCCTGGGTCAATGAAAGCTTTGGATCTGATTTCATGATCTCTTTTTATAAAAAAACTAATTTGGTTTATCTATAATAAAAATAACCCTTCCCTGTTTCAAGGCTTTTCTTGTGTCAGGATGGGAAAAGAGAATTTCTGAATGCTTTCTTAAAATTACAGGGTTGCATCGGTATTTATGACCAAAAATCGATATGGGTACTGCGTAATAGGGATTTATCCCTACGCGTCGCTGTTTTTTTGCATCTATAAGCGAATAGGTATATTGAACCAGTCCATGATGGGTAATATATTTAGGTGTGACCATGCTGGCCTCATAAATGATCACACCGCTCTCATCCCAAATTTTTGGAAAAAGAGAGGGCTGCACAGCACTTCCACGAAAATCGATGATCAAACCGGTATAGGGGGTTTTCGCCTCTCCACGAAAACCGGGAAATTCCTGGTTTGTCTCCTGATGGCTCAAGTAGAGGTTAAAGAGGTTCTCCTTGGGTTTTTGGTTGATTTGAAAGATATTCTGTTTGTGATCCATAAGGTAAAGCCTTAGGTGGAGAGATACCTCTTTGCTGTTAACCCGTTCGGAAACAACCTCAATATGGTCAAAAATCTGCTGAAAACCTTGCAATCTACCAGGTGAAACAGCAAGAAATTCCTGGACTGAAAAGTATTCATCCAATACAATTCGATTTAGCAAGCGCGCCAACTGCTGTTTACCTTTTTCGAAGGCAACTTTTCGGGCTTGCTCTCTGGCCTGAAAAATAGTTCGTTCTGAGGAGATAGGCTTAATTTCTCCAGAAGTGAACACTTCGAGCATATACTTATCGAAATGAAAATGAGTATGCCGCCGGGTAGAGCCGGCAATTGCCAGCATACATGTGATGATGATTACGATAGCAACTCTTCCAATTTTCATCAACATGAACAATGCTCCTTGAAATTGAGTGATTATCGTGCTAGTTTCTTTTTCTTTACACTTCGGATCTGTCTACTCTTTATGGATGATTCGATAAAAATAGAGTAAGGATTAAAAATGGAAATCGCCCTTTTTCAGCCGCAGATCCCCCAAAATACAGGCAATACCGTGCGTCAATGCGCTGCTATGGAAGCGATGCTTCATATCATTAAACCTACGGGCTTTCAGATTACAGACCGTTATTTGAAACGGGCTGGATTGGACTATTGGGATGATATCCAGAAATTGATCCATGAAGATTTTGCCAGTTTTTTGCAATATCTCCTGAATCGACACTCCCCATTTCCGCAAAGTGAAAGATCAGGAAAATCACTGAAAGATTACAGCATTTTACCTGTTTACCCTGTTTCTACAATGGGGTATCATAATATCCTAATGCATCCAATACCGCAAAAGGCGATCCTTTTGTTTGGCTCAGAGGATACCGGCCTTCCCCCTGAACTCCTATCTCTCTGGGCTGAGCAAAGCCTTTATATTCCCCAGCCCGGTTCTGTCCGTAGCATGAACCTTGCGAATAGTGTTGCTATAGCCTTATTCACTGTGTATGCGCAGATGATATCCGACAAATTATAAAATATATTTTGTGAGATCCCGGTCAATAATTATCGTATGGAGACGTTCGCGGACAAAATGGGCGTCTATTTCAATGTTTTTTTTATCTTCGGGTAGATCCGGCGCTTGAAAGGAGATCTCTTCTAAAAGTTTTTCCATAATTGTATGGAGTCGGCGCGCGCCAATATTCTCTGTTTCCTCATTGATTTTTAGAGCAATATTCGCTATCTCTTCCAGGGAGTCATCGGTAAAATGGAGTGAAACCCCTTCTGTTTCCAGAAGGGAGCTATACTGGCGAATTAAGGAATTCTGAGGCAAGCTCAAAATGGCAATAAAATCAGCTCGGGAAAGACTTTGCAACTCTACTCTGATGGGAAAACGACCCTGTAATTCTGGAATTAAATCTGAGGGTTTGGATATATGAAAAGCACCGCTGGCAATAAATAAAATGTGGTCTGTTTTGACTGGTCCATATTTAGTGCTGACTGTGGATCCTTCGACAATAGGTAAAATATCACGCTGCACACCCTCCCTGGAGATATCTGGCCCTGACCTGCCGTCACGGCCAGCAATTTTATCAATTTCATCAATAAATATGATGCCCATTTCCTGGGTACGTCGAACGGCTTCCTCTGAAATCTTTTCTTGATCCAGTAGTTTTTCCAACTCCTCTTCAAAAATTATTTTTTTCGCTTCTGAAATGGACATTTTTCTTTTTTTTGATTGTTTTGGTAAGATGTCGCCAAGCAGATTTTGCAGATTGTTTTCTAAATCATCCATTCCCGTAGCTAAAACCTGCATCATCGGCATTCCTGAATTTGATTTAATCTCAAATTCGATAATCCGTTCATCCAGATCCCCTTGTTCCAATTTTTCCTTCATCCTATTGCGGCTTTCCGCTATTTTTCTTTCGCGCTCTTCCTCTTCTGTTCTATTGTCAAAAACTGTTGTCGTCGATTGCGCTGAGCCTGAGGTAGATGGTAGAAGTATATCAAGGATTCTTTCGATCGTTCTTATTTGGGCTTTTGATTCATTCAGTGATCGAAATTCAGACTTTACCAGATTGATAGCAATCGAAACAAGATCTCTCACCATCGATTCTACATCGCGTCCCACATACCCTACTTCGGTATATTTTGTTGCTTCTACTTTTATAAAGGGAGCGTTTGCCAGTTTCGACAGGCGTCTGGCAATTTCAGTCTTCCCGACTCCAGTAGGCCCTATCATAATAATATTTTTAGGTGAAATTTCTTCACGCAACTCTTCGGGCAATTTGCGACGCCGAGTACGATTCCTCAAAGCAATCGCTACAGCTTTTTTTGCCGCTTCCTGACCAATAATATATTTATCCAGCTCCGCTACAATTTGTGCGGGGGTCATTTCCTGGTTTTGAAAAGGTAAGAACTCTTTTTCCATCCAATAATCTCTCTTCTTTAATGACATAAAAATAAATCAGGAAATCTCTTCGATTGTTAAATGAGAATTGGTATAAATACAGATACCCGCTGCTATAGACAAGGATTCTCTTACAACTGCTTTAGCGTCCAATTCAGTATTACGATAAAGCGCCTGAGCGGCCGCAAGGGCGTATGCTCCTCCGCTTCCAATGGCTAAAATTTTTTCATCAGGTTCAATAACCTCGCCATTGCCGGATATGAGAAATAGATCCTCCTGCGAGGCGACTATCAACATAGCCTCCAGGCGACGCAGGATCTTATCCGAACGCCAATCCTTAGCCAATTCCACGGCCGCTCGCTTCATATTGCCTGAGTATGATTCTAATTTTGACTCAAATTTTTCAAAAAGAGTGATAGCATCAGCTACAGAACCGGCAAATCCTGAAAGAACTTTGTTATTATAAAGTTTTCTCACTTTCACAGCCGAATGTTTCATGACCGTGGTTCCAAAAGTAACCTGACCATCTCCACCTAGGGCAGTTTGTCCATTTTTGTGAACTGCCAGAATTGTTGTACCTTTCATCTGTTCCATATTGAATTGCTGCCTCGGATATTGTCATGCTATTGAGACTTTAATACTCAAATAAGCCTCCAGGCTGTATGGACATAGAGGTAGAAGCAAGAAAAAATAGAGAAATTGTATTCCTTTTATCTATTTTCGATAAAGAAGGAAAAATTCTATTGTTTAATGATGCGGATGATATTGGTGATACACATCCTGCAGTTTTTTTCTGGAAAGATGTATATAAATCTGCGTGGTTGAGAGGGAGGCATGACCTAACATCTCTTGCACAGCACGCAAGGAACAGCCCTTATTTAACAAATGGGTTGCAAAACTATGCCGGAATTGATGGGGATGGATTTTTTCCATGTTGCTCCGCAGCATAATCCATTTATGTATCCAATAACGAACCGATCTTGGGGATAAGATGATGCCACGTTCGCTCACAAAGAGAGCCGTATGGTTTGATTGTCGCACTGACAAATAATTTTTTATTGCCTCTTGTGATGATTTTCCCAGAAAAACGATTCGTTCCTTCTGTCGCTTTCCAATTATCCGTAACTGGCTGGCCTGTGCTTGCTCTTTTTGCAGGGAGCAGAGCTCTGCTATACGCATACCTGTTGAATAAAGCACCTCAAGGATGGCAGCCACCAGATAATCCATATATGTAGCATCTGACTTTACTTTCAATAGATCTTCAAAGAGAGTTTGCATGCGATCTTCAGAAAGAGCGCTAGGAAGCGATTTAGAGTATTTTGGTGCCTGTAGTAACCTGGTTGGATCTGCTTGGAGGATTTTTTTTCGGACCAAAAATTTATGAAATGACTTTACGGTTGCTATATTTCTGGCAATCGATCGTTTGCTAAGGTGAAAATCGGCCAAAAAGTAGAGAAACTGGCGAATATTATGAGCATCAGGCCATGAATTTGCAGGATTATCATGGGGAATTTTCGTAAAGCCATTTTCTTCACAATATTGGACAAAACGGTTAAGATCATTGCTGTAGGCCACGATGGTATGGGAACTATAACCACGCTCGACCTGCAGATATTGTAAAAATTGATCAACAAAAAAATTCATCTATTTTTGTTTGGAACTATCCTGTTCCGGGACAAATCGTTCGCATTCTAGGTTCAGACATTGCAGATGGTTCTCCTCATTTTTTCGTTTCCTATTGTTTTCGAAAAGGATAGCTCCGCATGCTGTACAAGTTTGCTCCGGAACGGGTACGTGCCAACTGGAAAAATGACAAGAGGGATATTTACTGCAGCCAAAAAAAGGACGACCTCGCTTTGTACTTTTTTTAATAACATGACCTTCGCAACCCGGCATCGGACATGGTCCCAAAGGAACAGGTTTGGCATTCCTGCATTCAGGAAAACCGGTGCATGCCAGAAAATATCCAAATTTACCCAGTTTTTTTACCATCGGACGGCCGCATACTTCACAGAAAAAATCTGTCGGCTCATCTAAAATAGATTTTACTTCTTCAATATTCTTAATCGCATGCTCAACTGTCAAAATAAAAGGGTTGTAAAAATCGTGCAACATTGTTACCCAATTTTCACTGCCATCTTCAATTTGATCAAGTTTTGATTCCATCGATGCCGTAAAACCAGGTTCAAGAATTCTCTCAAAATGACCAACCAACATATCATTTACCAACCTGCCCAATTGGGTTGGAATCAATTGACGACTTGCACGGCTTACATAATATCGTTTCATTAATGTACTGATAGTTGGCGCGTAGGTAGATGGGCGCCCTATTCCGGATTCTTCCAATTTTTTTACAATTGAAGCATCATTGTAGCGCGGAGGCGGTGATGTAAAGTGTTGCTCTACATATGTTTGCTCGGCATTGAGTTCTTCGCCAATGGAAAATGTGGGAATTAAAAACAATTTTTCCTTTTTTTCTTTTCCTTCTGAACTAGCGATGATCTCATCCATCACGACAGTAAAACCTTTAAACTTTACTTTTTTACCAGAAGCGCGAAAAAGATAGGAGCCATTTTTTATGGATAAAGTTACCTGTTCGTATAACTCAGGATTTAATTGAGATGCAACAAATTTTTGCCAGATGAGCTCGTACAAACGAAATTGATCACGGGTTAATTTATCCTTTATTGATGCTGGTGTCCGAAATGGATCAGTTGGCCGTATAGCTTCGTGAGCATCCTGCGCATTTTTTTTACTAGAAAAGAAATTGGGCTGACTAGGCAAATAACCTGCACCATACTGTTTTAAGATAAAATCGCGCACTTTATTGATTGCTGATTCTGAGACGCGAACTGAATCAGTGCGCATATATGTAATCAATCCCACAGAACCGGCAATACCAAGGTCAATACCTTCATACAATTGCTGTGCAATCATCATTGTTTTGGAGGAAACATATCCAAGACGAGTTGCTGCATCTTGCTGCAGTTTGGATGTTGTATAGGGGGGCGGAGCTTTTCTCTGCTTATCCTGGATCCTGAGGTCGTTGACTTGATAAATTCCTTGACTTAAAACAGATATAATAGAATCAGCTTGCTCTTTATTCTGGATTTCAATTTTTTTTTCGTTAAAGCCAAAAAGAGCCGCTCTAACTTTTTTATTACCTTTATGAAGATCTACCTCTATCGTCCAGTATTCTTCAGAAACAAAATTTTCTATTTCCACTTCCCTTTCACATAGCATTCGCAATGTAACCGACTGCACTCTGCCAGCCGATAATCCTTTTTTCACCTTTTTCCATAGAATAGGTGAAATATTATATCCAACCAAGCGGTCTAAGATTCGTCTAGCCTGCTGCGCATAGAATAGATTCATATTGATGATCCGAGGTTCCGCTACCGCATTTCGGATAGCTTCTTCTGTAATTTCATGAAATTCGATGCGTTTTACATTTTTATTAAAGGGTTGCAAAACATTTTTCAGGTGGTAGCTGATGGCTTCTCCCTCCCTATCAGGGTCTGAGGCAAGTAGAACTTCTTCTGCTTTACTTGCTTCCCTCTTGATTTGATTAAGAATTTTAGCCCTGCCGCGGACTGTGATATAATCGGGATGAAAATCTTTTTCAACATCAACGGCTAATCTTGACTTTGGTAAATCAATGATATGACCCATGGAGGCCATAATTTTGTAATTTTTGGGCAAAAATTTATTTAATGTTTTCGCTTTTGTAGGTGATTCGACCACTACCAGCGTTCGGTGATTTGTTTCCATTGATTCCTTTTTATTTTTTGCTTTCGTGGTCGCATTTGAAGACTTTTTCGATGATGACATAAGCTGCTTTTCCGGGTTATAATCTGTATAGTAAATTTGCTTTATTTTCTTCTATGAGAGATTTTTGCTTTAGCGACATGATGACCAATTCAAGAGTTCCCAAATTCATCGCTGTCGTTTGCAACAGATCGTCTCGATGGATTCCTGTAGATGTGCCTTTACTAATTTCCTGTAATAAAAGTGATTCCTGCTCATTGAGCTTTGCAATGATGCCCATTTTTTGGTTTGAAAAAAGATCTGGTTGTTGGCTTTGGTCAGAGCAGATATCGGTAGGAGAATGCAATATCTTGGCACCAAGATTGATCCAGTTGCTATTGCCAATAAAACTATCATTCATAAATTCTGGAGGCAAGGCCCAGATCTCCCGGTTATGCTCTAGTGCCCATTGGCATGTACCTAATGCTCCGCTTTTTTCACCTGCTTCGACGAGAATTATATGACTGGAAAGCCCACTCATGATTCGGTTTCTCTGAGGAAACCGAAATCGATCCGGCTCTGTATCCGGAAGAAATTCACTGATGATACCGCCGCCTGATTCCAGGATAGAATCAACCAATTGCCTGTTTTCTGGTGGATAGATTCGATTCAATCCTGAGCCAAGCACAGCAAAATTGGATATCCTGTTTCGGCAGCTCTCTGTATGAACCTGTGTGTCTACACCGCGTGCCAGTCCTGAGACAACCTGTAGCGAACAGGAGTGCCACTGCTTCAATATCTTTTCGATGCGGGTTTTAGAGATCGGACTCATTTTCCTTGTGCCTACCACACAAATGGTATTTCTGCCTGTCTCAGGTAGATTGCCACGATAAAATAGGATAGCGGGCGGATCTGCTATCTCCAATAGCGAGGACGGATATTCTTTATCCCAAATCGTAACCCAGAGAATACCAATTGAAAAAAATTTTTCAAGTTGCAATCGAAAAATATCTTGATGATGTTGGATATTAAAATTAGAAATTTTTTCTTCGCTTAATATTGCGGGAACTATCTCCAGGGGTTCCCCCTGGGGCCAAAACTCTTTGAATTTTTTTATTTTTTTATTGAAAACCCCTGGTATGGATTGCTGTACCAGCGCTCCCGTTCCTCTGAGCAATTGCAAGTCTGTCATTTTTTCTTTTTATTTGTTAATAAAATTTGATTTATATTCTTTTGAGCGTCCTGGTATTTTTCTGATTTTTCAGGTACTATTTTAAGAATAGTCTGATAATAAGCTAACGCTTTATTATAGTCCTGGCTTTCATAATGCATCCGGCCCAAAGCAAATAGGATTCTATCGTTTTTTTTGTCCTCTTCATGCATTTTTAATAATTCCCGGATTGCTTCTTCTTTTTTTTCGAGGATATAGAATTGCAATAATGATTTTCCGAATCTGCTGGCCGAACGATTTGGAAATTTTAATAAAGCTTTATTGTAATTTACGAAACTTTTTTCTCCGAACTCAATCGCCTTTTTATGATCGCCGGCTGATTTACTGCGAAATGCAAGGGTTGCCTGAACAGCAGCATAATCGTGGTAGACTTCAGGTCTTGTCTCACCGTGCTCTATAGCTAATTGATAATAACGCAGAGCTTGGTGATGATTCTCAAGTTTGGCAAATTCATCAGCCATTTTTCGATAAAAAAGTCCTAACTTATCAACATCCTGTACGCATCTATGAATTTTCTTTTCAAGATGAGCTATCTCTTTCTCCCAATCTTCCCGTGTACCTTGGTTTCCCGAAACCCTTTTTTTGCGAATATCAGCAATCTGTTTTTCAATTTTTTCGCAGGACAACAGAAAAACCAGACTGCCAGCTATCAAAAAAATCCCATATACAATTTGATACTTTCTATTTGTGGTTGTTATCATTCCGTTTCGCCAGTTACCAATGGATTTTTATCCTTTAGGAAAAATTCTTTGCACATTGGCATTATGGATTTGTCTCAATACCTCATGGGTCGTTCTGAGTAGATTTAAATCCATTTCACCGCTGACAAACGGTGTAACTCCTTGCGTAATACATTCATAAAAATGGATGTGTTCCAGCTTCAAAGGATTGTCTTTATGAACATAAAGTTGTTCGATAAAGGATTCCTGGCTATACCGGATCTCTTCCCGAGTCATTAGATAAGCGCTTGAAGCCTGACGATGGATATGAATGTCCTGATCCGCATAATTTAAAAAGATATAAGATTTCTCTTGAATAACGGAAAGAGTTCTTATTTTATTTTGAGTGGCGCGACTGGCGGCAAAAGAGGCAATACACCCGTTCTCAAATTGAATCTGGACATTGGCCACATCTTCATGATTTTCAGAAAAAATTCTGTTTCCCGTTGCACTGATTTTTTGGATTGGTGAATTGATTAAGTTCACAACAATATCCAAATCATGGATCATAAGATCTAGCACCACACCGACATCCTTTATGCGGGCAGTAAAGGGGTTCATACGCCTACATTCAACCAATAAAGGATTATTAATGATCTTGTGAATTTCCTGGACAGCGCCGTTAAAACGTTCCACATGGCCCACTTGCAGAATCAGTCCTTTCGCCTCAGCCAGCGAAATAAGCTCTTCGGCCTGCTCTACAGTCTCGGTAATAGGTTTTTCCAGTAAAACATGGCGGCCTGCGCTTAAGGCCATTTTTGCGGTACTGTAATGTAGTGTGGTTGGTACTGCAATAACGACTGCATCGGAAGCATTGATGAGGTCGTTCACTTCCTGGTAATAGACCGTTTCAAATTTATCAGCTACCTCTTGAGCCCGAACTGGATTGGCATCATGCACGCCAACCAACTCATATCTATGCGGCAGCATTGTAACTACATTGACATGATATTGACCCATGTGGCCAACACCTATGATACCAATTTTCAATTTTTTTGTGATTTTATTGAGTGCCACGACGAATACCACTTTTTTAGGGTAGAAATAGAGAATTCAAGAGGATTATGAATTTCCCTGCTTGAAAAAGTGTCAAGAAAAAAGGGTCATTGTTCCATTATGATTTTTCGTTTTGGAGTTTTTGAACTCGCTCCTGAATAGATAGCGAGGCTGGATTAATCAAAAGCGCCTTTTTATAATAAGCTAGTGCTTTTGCTCTTGAACCCAATCTCTCAAAAGATTGGGCTATAAGGAGATAGGAATCCTGAAGATAGAGAGATCCAAAGCGAATGGATAATCTACTGTGGTGTAAAGTCTTTTGAAATTGATCCAATTCGAAATAGGTTCTTGCCACGAGAAAGTTAAATTTAGAGGATTTTGGCGCAATAACCAGTCCTTCCTGTAGATAAGAGAGCGCCTTTTGGTAAAGTACTTTCCTGTTTTCCCCATTAAGCGTGCTCTCTTCAAGAAGAGAGCCTGCCTGACGAGAAATCATGGCTGCCATATACTGCAGAAGATTGAGTTTGTCAGTTAGATCCTGAAGATCGCTTATCCTTGCGTAGGCTTTCTGAAAATGTGATTCCGCCAGAGAAAATAAGCGCTGCTGGTAATAACTTTTCCCCAGTCCAAATAAGGCTGATGGATTTTCAGAATCTAAAGACAAAGCCTTTTTGTAATATCGAATTGCCTCTCCTGGGGAGTTGTCGTGAAAATAGTTATCGGCTCTGGCAATATACTGTTGTAATAATTCACGCTGTTCTTCACCTAGCTTGAGGGATTGACCAATCAGAGAGTCTGGCGGAATCAAACGAAAATGACCTGAAGCGGATATCATCTGCCCAAAGTAGAGAGTTTCCACAATATAATTGACTTTTAATTTGCCAATAATCAGGCCATTAGGGTTGAGAATAAAGAGTGATTCGCCATTTTTTGTTATATTTTCTTCAAACATTCTGGCGAGTAGCCGCTGCTTATTGTATTTCACTTCAACGACTTTGCCAATTATTTTTAAGGGTAATTTGCGTTCCCGTCCCGATTGATCATAAAAGCCATAGGATTGATATGGCTTATCCAAGGAATAAAGGGAAGATACAAAGAAAAAGGTTATGAGGATACAGGAAAACAAGAATCGCATTACTGATAAACCGCCATTTAAAAATCAATCCACCAAATTATACTAAAGGCGTTTTGGTTTTCGGATATCGCAAGGCAATGCCAGCGATGTCGACGCACCCTTTAG
>DYNZ01000251.1 GCA_020720805.1 Leptospira biflexa
GCGGCGTGCCCAGGCTCGCAATGAACTTATTGGTTTTGCCGTGCTTTTTGCTGGCTTCTTAAGCCTTCTCGGGATTGCAGGTGTGATTCAAGCCAGTAATGCAAAAGCTTTGCAGACAGAAATAGCCCAATTAAAAACAACCATGCAGAGTTATGATAAAATATTGGCAGAAATTAAAAAGATAGAGGCCGACAAAAAGGAACTGGAGAACAGGATCGGTATCATTGAAAAATTAAAAAAAGATTCATCCCTTACTGTTCATGTGCTCGATGATGTCGCCCGCACGGTAGATAATCGCAGAATGTGGTTGACAGGGCTTGATCAGCAGGGAAGCTCTCTTTCAATGAACGGTGTGGCCCTGGACAACAAAACTATTGCTGAGTTTATGAACGGATTAGAGGCGTCTCCAGTTATCAGAGAAGTTAACCTTTCTGACTCCTCCATTAAAAAGGTGGCAGGACAAGATTTGAAATCTTTTGTACTCAATTGTGCCGTTGGTGATCCTGTTGAGCAAGTTGAAACAACGAAAAAAGCTACTTCAAAGGGCGCTCAAAAAGTACAACCCAAAAAATAACCTATTCAGTTGAATTCGGTCGGTATGAAAAAGAATAATCAAGCATTTGCAGCCTTTATAGACAAAAAGTATCTCTCTCTGCAAAGGAAGCATAAAATCGCTGGAGCAGCGGCCCTCTTGATCCTGCCCCTCATTCTTTTTTTCTTTGTTTTTTATCAACCAAAAAGCAAAGAGATCCTGGGGCTCACTAAGCAACGAGACACAACCGCGCAAGAGTTACAAAAGGCCAAGGCCGCTGCGGCCACCATTGATAAACACCGAAGTGAAATGGCGATGTTGCAGGAACAGTTTGATGCAACCTCAGTTTTGTTTCCCAAAGAGAAAGAAATTCCCCGACTTTTAACTGATATTTCAGCGGAAGGGCAAAATGCAGGATTGGAATTCCTGGCCTTTAAGCCTCAAGCGGCAGTGCCAAAGGATTTTTACTCCGATATCCCTATAGATATTCAGGTAAGAGGCCCCTATCATAACTTGGGAAGTTTTCTTGATCATGTGAGTAAGCTCAGTCGAATTGTCAGTGTTTCCAATGTAAAAATCAGCTCGCCCAAGGAAAGTGCCGGTGAAATGTTTCTGGATTCTAATTGTCGCTTAGTGACTTACCAGTTTACCAACAAACAACTTGCGCCACCGCCAGCTCCCAAGAAATAAACCCGATGAACCTGCCAATGAAAACAAACGATTACACCACTATCATGCGACGGTTACTGCTTGTTCTCGGCGCCTGCTGCATCGCTGCTTCATGGCCCTTATCCATCCAGGCCATGCCCGAGACAAAGGATAATACCGGCGGGGAAATAACGGCCAGCGAGCCTTCCACCAATAACGGTACGCCTGCTACCTCCTTTGTTTATCAACTCGAAGGGCGCCTTGATCCTTTTATGCCTTTCCTTTCAGAGAAAGCAGCGAACCCGAATAATATGGATGAAATAGTTGAAAACAATGAAACTCTGAGCGGTATGCAACTTTTTGAACCTGCTCAGTTAAAATTAGTCGCCATCGTCTTTGCAGACGATAGCGAAATAGCCATGGTCGAAGATGCCGCTGGCCAGGGTTATGCCATTCGTTCAGGCATGAAAATTGGCAGAAAAGGCATGATCACCAGCATTACTTCCAATCAGGTAGTCATTGAAGAATCATCCGTAACCAGAGCCGGCAAACAATTAACCAACAATATCGTTATGCAATTAAAGAAAGAGGGAGAAGAGTAAATAATGTATCCAAGACTCTCCATATTCCAA
>DYNZ01000252.1 GCA_020720805.1 Leptospira biflexa
GTTTTTTCGGTCTGGTAGAGTGTGGAACGGAGGGTGGATTTAAGAGACATGCTGTTTACCTTGCTAGGGGTTTAAATCGTAAAGATAGGCAGAGGAGTTGAAAGAAACAATACTATCCATCATTGTGCCGTTTTCGTCAAGATAGTCGGTGAAGAATTGCAGGGGATCGCCCTCGCAGTCGCCGCATTCTGTGACCTCGGACAAGACGAACCAAACCCTCTTGCGCCCGTGAAGGTCTTTCACATCCACCAGAAACCGGGCGATTGCCTTTTTGGGATCCTGCCTATCCACGCCCACGATGACATTTTCAGAATCAAGATCGTAGAAGGGGGCGTAGTAAGTGAAAGCGGAGACGGAGCGGTAGTGCAGATAGATGATGTCTCCCTCTTGCTTGTTTTCCTCGATGTACTTCAACACTGGCTTTATCTCCGAGATGGTGGATGGAGATTTGAAAATTCCAATCGAATTTTGAAGCGGGAGGGAGAGCATGAGCGCGGCGGGAAGCACGCACACAACCAGCGCAACATGCTTCTGCCATTTCGCCAGCAGGGAATAAATTCTGCCAAGTCCCTCCGCCATGAGGAGCAGGGTCAACGGGACCAGGAAGAGCATGAAGCGATGGGAAAGCGGATACTTCTGCCAGGCGGAGGCGATCAAGGTCATGAGGAAGGGCAGGGTCAATACCAACGCCTTGCCCGGTTGCCTGAAAAAGAGTGACAGGCAGCCAATAAAACCGAGAATTGGGATCATGAGATCCACGCCGGTGTCTGTCCCGTTGAGGGTAATCAACACGAATTTGTAGTAGATGGTGACAAGCCGCGGAATATCCGACCAGGGCGGCAGGGGGAGGAAGGCTTTCTCCCAAAAGGTCAGGAAATATTTATTCACCGCCGTATGCCGCAAGGCAACCAGATAATCAATGCCAAACGAAGCCAGCCACGCCCCACCCAACAGCAGCAACCAGAGAAAAGGAATTTTCTTTTTGCGGATGTATTTTTCGAAGAGGAGCGTCAACCCTGTCCCCGCCAGAATGAAAACCGAAATGTGCGAAATCCAGATGGTGGTGACGCCCGCAAGTCCCAGCCAAAGAAAATCCCTGACCTTCGGCTCGTCCCTGAGACAGCGGAGCGAGAGATAGACCAGCAGCAGCGCAACCATCACATCGGAACTGTACTGTTTGAGTTCGGATGAAAAAAAGACGTGCCAGGAATTCAAGGCAAACATTGCCGCCGCAAACAACCCCGCTTTTCCAAAATCATCCAGCGCAATGCGGCACACCAGATAGACAGCCAAAAGGCTGGCAAGCACAGGAAACAGGCGCAGGATGTATTCCGTGTTGCCAAACAGGACAAGCAGGATTTTTTCGATGAAGAGAAAACCGACGGGGGCAGCCTGGTGAAATCCAAGCGGCTCGGTCAACCCGACAAAAGACCGCGAAACGATATTTACCGCCAAACTGGCTTCATCGCCCCAAAAAGAACGGTTTGCCAGATACTGGCGGACACGGAGAACGATACCCACAATGACGAGTAACCAGCCAATCCATTCTGGCTTCAATATTGACTTTAGTTGATTCGATTCAATTGCGATTTTATTCATCACTCAAAAAAGTCCTGGGGCGCCCTTCCGCCTCCCCTCGATTCAGCTTGGAACAGAAATTTCCCGAAATTCTACCATGCCTTGTCTTTCCTCCTTCGAGATGGGAAATCCGCGTTGTATAATTGGAAAATGAAAAACACTATTTTCAACACCCCCATTCTCAGCGCTTTTTTGCGTTTAATAAGCAACTCGA
>DYNZ01000089.1:0-3163 GCA_020720805.1 Leptospira biflexa
GCGGCTCCACCATCAGCGATTTTATCAACGCCAACGGCGAAAGCGGCTACTTTCAAATAAACTTCAAGGTCTATGGTCGCAAAGGGCAGCCCTGCCCCCAATGCGGCGCTCTCATTGAAAAAACTCAGATTGGAGGACGAGCCAGCTATTTCTGCCTCCACTGTCAACGATGATCTTGATTTTCGCTGGAGCTGAGAAAATCATGACGGCCAGCAGATTCACCTTGCGCGATCTGGAGTTAACTCCGCCCCTGAATTCGTCGGTTGGTAAAAATTGTCGAACCTTTTCGTTGTTTGGCCATTTTTTTTACTCCAGAAGCCAAATAAGCTATTTCTCCATACGAACTCACCGTAATCTCTTCCGTACTTACAATTCCAATGGAGAGGGAAAGTAAAGGAAAACGACACTGCACGCCCTGACGATCCGTGGCCAGATAAAAACCATCCAAAATTTCTTGTTTTCCATGAAACACCGGGAGTAATTGTTGCAGGTCAGCGATGATTTGCTGACAAAGAGGGAAAGAAAGATGGGGGCGACTGATCACAATAAAATCATCGCCTCCGATATGACCAACAAAGCGGAAACGATCATTGTTTCCATCAGGCTGAACCACATCCACGATTAAGCGGGCCACTTTTTTAATTACATCGTCACCTCTTTCAAAACCATAATGGTCGTTATACGGTTTGAAATCATCAATATCCAGATAACATATATCAAAGGTGATTCGCTGTTTTAATAGGTGACCCACCATGCGCTGAATAAATTCGTTACCAGGCAAACCCGTAAGCGGGCTTGCCCCCTTGGCCAGCTCAATACTTTTTTTGGTTATTGTTTGTAATAACGCTTGAATAGTAACGGTTCCCAGATATTTCCCATTTTTACTAACACAAAGATCGTCATACAAAATCTCAGTTCGTCGTGATTGGATAAGAGCAACCACCTGTTCAATGGGTGTCGTTGCCTCCGCCATAAGAAAAGTGGGTTCAAGAATTTCGTTTATGGTTCGATACTGGGAAAGCGCAAAGCCAAAACCATGCGGGCCAATAAGATGATGTTCAAGAAATCGCTTTCGGGAAAGCATTCCGACCACTCGTTCTCCAGATACCACAGGAATTCCTTGAATGTCATACTGATTATGAAATCGTTTGAAAGCTGTCATAACAGAGTCTGACGGACCAAGGGGCTCTACAAATTGATGAATCGCGCCAATCATACAGGGAGAAACGACCGCGTCTACACACTCATAAGACTCTTGCCGTGCACTCGGTATTTCATACTTCATTTCTGATAAATGCGGACTGGGGCGCTCCAGCAAAAAACCTTGGAGGAGGTCAATGCCAAAACGATTGATAATATCCAGCTCCTCCTGTCGCTCAATACCCTCAGCAATTACCGTAATACCGAGCTTGTGGCAGACAGTGGCCATAGCATCCACCAAGTTATACTTAAAAGAAAAGCAATCAAGTTTATTAATAAAATGACGATCAATCTTGACAAAGTCCGGCTGAACCACAGAAAGCATTTTGAGTCCTCCATATCCAGCCCCAAAATCGTCAATGGCGATTTTGTAACCCCTCTTTCGATAATACTCAATGGATCGTTGGAACTGATCGTAATTCTTAATGGCCTCCTGCTCAGTTATTTCAAGAATTATCCGCTCCAAGGGAATGGCATATTTTTTAGCCATATCATCAGTCGTTCCGGTTCGATGTTCAGGATGCATAAGGGTGGCGGGACATATATTTACAAATAACTGGGAATCCTTATTGGCAAAATCAAGCTCCATTGCTCGACATAAGGCATTTTCCCGACACTGCATATCCAATGAAGAAATAATGCCTTCCTCTTGGGCCTTTTGAAACAGTTTCTCAATACTACAGACGGGCGCAATTCCATCACGAATTCTGGTCAAAGCCTCATAGCCATAAATGACCCCACTATTTCTGGAAAATATGGGTTGAAACCAAGTTGTCAGGCAATTTGTGTCTATGTAGTGAAGTAAAATATCCCTTGAAAATATCATCCGCCAACCCCTTCAACTTGTAATTGATTTCCTTTGTTCATCTTATTGAACCAAAAAATATTGACTACTCACTGTTACAAGCGGGTCATGAAAAGATAGTAATTTGATACATTCTGGCAGGAAGCCTTGTGTGTGTGACATATTCCTGAGCTGGAGTCCAGCCGAAGGTAAGGGGGGGCCGTTCAATTGCCATCAGCCCTTTCAGGTCAGCAGAAAGAGTTAAGAGCGTTAGAGCTGCGAGCATTTTGCGGTGCCCGCAGGGCTTGGTTTTTACCATCTTAGCTCATCATGCTAACCAGCTCTTTGAATTTAACCATTCAAAGCGATGAAGAGCCTTGTTGATAAGGGGCGAACAAGTACTTCATTCATATTTAAATTGGATAATAGATATATTATTTTTTAGTAAGTCCTCGTTCAATTTTAGTATATTTCGCAGCAATCGTTTAACTTAACGATATTTTCAGTGCCCAATTATTTGTCAAAAAATAAAGAAAAAACGACAAGATACCTTGTGACAAACAGAGTACAGCTGGGTCTCGGCAACAACCAAAGCAATCAACAGCCCCGGTTTCTCATAGAGGTTGGTTGGGGATCGCGATCCCCCTGATCTCAATTTTTTTCACCAGGCGCCGGCCCCGACGATGATGTGTTTCGGCAGTAGAGCAGCATATTCCCCGAGATCAGCACCAGGTACTTCCTTCACATTGGCGTGTAATACCGTCTGCGGTCTCTGGATGCCTTCCAGGTATACTGAGTTCTCAATCTTCATTCCTTTTTCACCTCTTGCTTTCACCACGAACCAAGGCCTTTTCCACCCATCAGTATTCGCCGTTTTCCAGAATACCACGGGCCTCTCCGCCACCCTGTATCCCCCCTTACCGACCCTTACGGCTTTTCGGATGATCACTCAAACCATCTCTCTGGTGTAGTTGATTTTCTATTGAGCCTCTTGAAAAATAATCTTTTCGCCCAATCTCTTCGTTATGCTCAAAATTTTATACTCGGAATATCAGACAGATGCCTACGGCAAAATCTTTTCGCCTGCCTCGATCTTGGACGAAAATCTTCATTCTGCAAGAGGCTCAACTCTCATTTACAAAAAACAAATGATCTTAAAATAAATATTGAAGCGAACTA
>DYNZ01000089.1:3263-10007 GCA_020720805.1 Leptospira biflexa
TCAACTCTCATTTACAAAAAACAAATGATCTTAAAATAAATATTGAAGCGAACTAAAACAAAACCGCTTTATGGTGCGTTTTATGATTGTCAATTACAGGTTGGTGTTATCAAATTTTAGGGAGGAGGTTCACATGAAAAAGTTTTTACCGAAGGCAGCCATTTCACTGATAATAATGCTTTTCCTTATAGCAGGGGGCACAGGTGCTCTCCATGCGGAAATAGGAGAAGATTCCGAAAGCGATGCGCCTCCCATAGAAATCCTGCTTCGTTTACATGGCTCCAATACCATAGGCGCCAGGCTGGTACCGGCTCTTGCCACGGCATATTTGAAGGAAGAACTGGGGGTCAAAAATGTTCGTGTTCAGACTGATACTGCAAACGAGTTAATTCTGTTGGCTGACACCCCAGATGGAATCGTAGGAATCGAAATTTACTCCCACGGCTCAACTACTGCTTTCAAAGATTTGTTATCTGAGCGATGCGATATTGGTATGGCTTCACGCCAAATTAAGGACAAAGAAAAAGAAGAGTTGGCTCATCTTGGTGATATGGGATCCTCTGCATGTGAGCATGTCTTAGGCCTGGATGGGATTGCAGTCATTGTTCACAAGAATAATCCGATCAGCAGCATGCCCATAGAGGCGATTCGTGATATTTTTACTGGTAAAATTAGCAATTGGGATCAACTCCCAGGTGGAATACAAGGGAGAATAGAAGTTCATGCCCGTGATAACAAATCAGGGACTTACGACACCTTCAAATCCATAGTACTGAGTAAAGAATCGCCTCTTTTGGAAAATGCGATACGACATGAGTCAAATTCCAAGCTCTCTGATACTGTTTCCAACAATCCTTTGGCCATTGGTTTTACCGGCTTGCCATATATCTTAAGAGCCAAGGCTTTATCCTTGGCTGATATAAGCTCGCCACCAATTTTTCCAGACAGTAATACTGTGGCCACAGAAGATTATGCATTATCTCGTCGTCTCTACCTGTACACTCCTGCCAAACCTGTTAACAAACATACAAAATCATTCATTGATTTTGCACTCTCAAATATTGGCCAACGGCTGGTGGCCGACAGTGGTTTTGTAGATCAGAACATTAAAACCTTCGTCGCCAAGAACCAGGAACAACTCCCACCCCAGAAGGATGATGTGGTGAAACAGATTGAAAATGCTACTAAAAAGTTAGAACGGGCAACTATGAATTTCCGTTTTCATCCTAACAGTATCAGACTGGACAATCGTGCGGAGCAAGATCTTCTTCGCTTAACCACAATGATGAAAAATGAACCACAACGACAAATTGTTCTTGTCGGCTTTTCTGACAGTGACGGTGATTATGATGCCAACATGACCCTTTCTACAAAAAGAGCACAGGTGCTTCAAGATCGCTTGCGACAGTTAGAGGTAAAAAATGACATTAACATCATAAGTGGCGGGGAAGAATTACCTGTTGCCGCAAACAGCAATGATAAAGGGAAAGAAAAAAATCGTCGGGTAGAAGTGTGGATAGGAAAAGGGGCGCCTGAAATTGCCAAACAATAAGGCCTCGTAAAAGAACTCCGAAGAGACCATGGTGTTCCCGCCGGAGGCACGAAGCGCGTATGGCGGGAATACCATACTGGCCATCTTTGACCAGACATCAATCGTCATAATCTTTAGGGTACCTTGAAAAATGAGGATTTTCGTTCAAGATCGAGGCACGCGAAAAATTTTACCGCAGTCATAAAGTTGATATTCCGAGGATAAAATTTTGAACGAAACGAAGAGCTTGGGCGAAAAGACCATTTTTCAAGGTACCCTTTACTCAATGCGGATGAATCTGATTGTTTAATCGTTTTGATCAAATCTGGGAAATATCCGTTGGCTTTTGTTTTTTAGATCTATCGCACCGACCAGAGGATTCACAAAAAGGAGGATTCGTTATCTTTTTTGTGATATTAGCCAAATCTTGCAACAAGGTTATTAATTATGTGCATATTTTCATCAAAATATACCAGAAGAAAAAACTTTTCAATCATAGCTGTATTTATATTCTATTTACTGATAACACCCTTAACCGGAGGTGCTGCTGAAAGTAATACTACTAATGATAATTCTACGAAAGAACTTTCTGAAATTTACTATAAAAAAGGGAACGATCTCTTAGTATCTCATCAATATGAAAGTGCCCTTGTACTTTTCAAAAGAGCAATAAGTCTTAATCAAGGCGTTGGCAGGTATTATAGTGCAAAGGCCGGAGCTTTACTGGGTCTGGGAAAAAAGAAAGAAGCAATTCTGGATTATCAACAGGCCCTCAAGTTAGAACCTCAGAACAAGGAGTTTCAACAAGGATTGAAAAACATATCTGAGCCACAACAGGTGAAATCAGGTATCACAGATATCAAAAAGAAAACAGGTGCTAATGGTGAAGAGACTCCATCCTCAATGGTGAAACATAATAATTTTTTCATTGACCGAATGGAGGTCAGTATTAGTCAGTTTCAAAATGCATTCCCTGAATATCAGATTCCTAAAGGGTTTACACCATCCATGCCCGTCGTTAATGTCAACTATCAACAGGCGGTTGACTATGCAAAAAGAAAAAACAAGCGGCTTTGCACAAGTGAGGAGTGGCAGATTATTCTGAATGAATATGGAGACGGAACTATTGAGAATGACAATCTATATAAAGATTATCATGGAGGCCCATATCAGGTGGATAATGCCCCAGGCGAAGTAAAAAATCTTGTAGGTAATGTCGCCGAATGGGTGGGAGACAACCATGAGAAGCCAGGGTACATTGGTGGTCACTGGTTTTCTGCAACGCTCCTGCAAGATTCTATGGATCAAGTCAAACAGGTTAATGCAACCGAAAAAGGAGAGGCTACACCCTTTGTTGGGTTTCGTTGCTGTCGTGATGTCTGGTAAACACGACTCATGGCGGCCTCTGAATTGAATTCAGGATGACACACAATAATAAGCTGTCGTGGTCAAGACTAATTGATATCAAAAGAGATGTGTATCCGGTTTAATGGAGCAATAATTTTACTGTAAATTCAGATGGCGCAGCCTGCCTGGCCTGGGACAGCCGACTGTCCGAGTTGAAACCGCAGATTTGGAGCGAGTTGCTGGCGGTCCGGTCCGCGCAGAGGGCGCTACCCGCCTAAATAGGCCTTTTTCACCTCGGGGTTTCCCAGCAGTTCGGCGCTGGTCCCCTCCGCCACGATTTTCCCCGTATCCAGCACATACCCGCGATGCGCCAGATGCAGCGCCAGATTGGCGTTCTGCTCAATCAGCAGGATGGTCATCCCTTCTTCATTGAGCTGTTTCAGCTTGCGGAACAACTCATATTTGAGGACCGGGGCCAGGCCCATGCTGGGTTCATCCAGCAACAGGGTCTTACAGCCCGTCATCAGGGCCCTGGCAACGGCCAGCATCTGCTGCTCGCCGCCGCTGAGCGATTCACTGCGCTGATGGCGTCGTTCATGCAGCCGGGGAAAAAGGTTGAAGACATATTCATATTCTTTGTCCAGATCCGCCCCTTTCTCACGGGCATAGGTGGCCAGTTTCAGGTTTTCCAGGACGGTCAGGTTACCGAAGATGTGTCGGCCTTCAGGAGAGAGGGCAATGTGCAGATTCCTGACAATATCGCTGGGGGTGGTCGCCAGAATGGATTGGCCCTGGAATTTGATGTCGCCGGAAATAACGCGGGGGGCCTCCGGCGGCGGCAGCCGGGCTATGGCATAGAGGGTGGTGGTTTTACCGGCGCCGTTGGCGCCGATCAGGGTGACAATCTCCCCCTCATTGACATGGAAGCTGATCCCGTGCAGAGGCTGAATATTCCCATACTTGACGCATAAATTTTCAATTGAGAGCAGCATCAGATCGTGTCGTCTCCCAGGTAAGCTCTAATTACCGCCGGATGATGAGAGATTTCATCCGGGGTTCCTTCGGCAATGGTTTCGCCGAAATCAATCACCTTGATTCGGGTGCAGAGCTGCATGATCACATCCATCTGGTGCTCAATCATCCAGATGGTGACTGTAAACCTTTCATGGATCCAGCGAATGAGCTGGATCAATTCCTGAATGTCAGACGAGTTCAGACCGGCTGCCGGTTCATCCAGTAACAGCAGTTTGGGATGGATGGACAGGGCGCGGGCGATCTCCAGCTTGCGCTGGGTGCCGTAGGGAAGGTTTTTTGGTAATTCATTTGCATATTGGGTCAGATGAAAGACCTCGAGGAGCTCAGCGGCCTCGCGGGCAATCTCGGCCTCCCGCTCCATGAAGCGCCTGCTGCGGACAACACTATGAAAAAAACCGTAGCCGAGCCGGTAATGCTGGGCCACCCGGATATTGTCCAGCACCGTCATATCATTCCATAAGCGGATGTTCTGGAAGGTCCGGGCCACGCCCAGGGCCGTCACCTTGTGCGGCTTGAGTCCGGCGGTTGGAACGCCGTCAATGAGGATGGAGCCGGCGCTGGGTTGATAAAATCCACTGACCAGATTAAAGACCGTGGATTTGCCGGCGCCGTTGGGGCCAATCAGCCCGCACAACTCACCCTGCATAAGTTTGATGCTGAAGTCGGAAACCGCCCGCAACCCCCCGAAGTTCTGGGTCAGGTTCCGAATCTCAAGGACGGCGGCACTCTCTGTCTGGTCGTTCATTTGAACCTGTAAAATTTTTTCAGCCGGGGAAAGATGTCGCCGAGTTCACGGTTGCCCATGAGCCCCTCGGGACGAAACTGCATCAGAATGATGAGGAGCAGTGGTATCACAATCCACTTGATGATCTGTAAGGGACGAAGCAACTCCAGCAGAACAGTGAAGAGCATGGCCGAGAGCACTGAGCCGGACAGCGACCCCATGCCACCCAGATAGACCATCACCAGCGCCTCGGTGGATTTGAGGATATTGAAACTGCCCGGATTGACATAGCCAAGAATATAGGCAAACAGCCCGCCGCCGATGCCGGCCATCCCTGAGGAGAGCATAAAGGTGATGGTCTTGATCTTGTTGGTATTGACGCTCATGATCTCGGCGGCCACCTCATCCTGACAGATGGCGGTCACGCCTTTGCCAAACGACGAGGAGACGAAGCGGCGCATCAACCAGACACAAAAGACGGTAAACAGAAAGACCCAGATCACCATCCAGGGCAGCTCAATCTGATCTTCCATGGAGTTGACCAGTGATTTCATGCCCATGAAGCCCCGAGAGCCGCCGATGGCCCCAATGTTTTCGATGACGCTGATAATGATATAGTTGGACGCCAGGGTGATGATCGCCAGGTAGTCGCCCCTGGTTTTGTAAGAGGGAACAGCCACCAGCAATCCCGTCAGCGCCGCCGCGATCCCTCCGGCCAGAATCAAGAGGGGAAAGGCATAAAGGGCATATTCCGGATTGAGAAGCGGCGCCCCAAAAACCTTGTCTTCGGCAAACAGCCAGACCCCCAGCAGCGAGGAAACATAAGCGCCAACGCACGCGAATCCGGCATGGCCGCAGGAAAATTCCCCCATAAAGCCATTGACCAGATTGAGGCTGGTCGCCAGGATGATGTTGACCCCCATAAACGACAGCACCGACAGGATATAAAGACTGAGGTATTCCTGATGGGCCAGATAAACAACCAGACCGCCGATGGTTGCCAGGCACAGGTGCACGGAATATCGTCGCAGCATCTCGCGCCCCCTAAATCTTGGTGGTTTTGGCAATGCCAAAGAGCCCGGTTGGTTTCCAGGTCAGGATGACCAGCAAAATGGTAAAGGCAATCAGGTCGCGAAACGAGGAGGGGAAGAAGGCAACCACCATGATTTCAACCGTCCCCAGGAGAAAACCGCCCAGGAATGCCCCCCGAATATCTCCGATCCCGCCGACAACGGCGGCAATAAAGGCCTTCCAGCCAATCAGCGCCCCCATGTAAGGTTCCAGCACCGGATAGCTCATGGCAAAGAGCAACCCGGCCAGACCGGCAAACCCTGAGCCGAGAACAAAGGTAACCACGATGATCTGATCAAGGGGAATACCCATCAACGGCACGGCAAACTTGTCATAAGAAACGGCGCGCATCGCCATACCAACCCGAGTTCTGGTGACGATCCAGTGCAGAACCATGAAAACCAGGAAGGCCGTGACGATAACAGCAATCTTCAGGTTAGTGAACGAGACCCCGCCAATGGTATAGATATGCTCTTGAATCAACGGCGGAAAGGCCTTGCGACTGGCGCCGAAGATTGCCAGATTGCCGTGTTCGAGAATCAGGCCGCACATCAGGGCGGTGATGACCACATAGAGACGGTGGGCGCCCTTGTTCCGCAGGGGCCGGTAAGCAATCCGCTCCAGGGTGACGCCGACCAGGGAGGTCAGGATCATGGTCAGCGGGATGCACAGGGCCAGGGCTATCCAGCCGGGCAGACCCAGGCTGGTCAAAAGAAACGAGGCAACAAAGAAGGCAATATAGGCGCCGACCATGAAGACATCGCCATGAGCGAAATTGATCAGGGTCAGAACGCCGTAAACCAGCGTGTAACCAAGGGCAATAAGGGCATAGAAGCTGCCCCATTGCAGGGCGTTAATAATATTCTGAATCAGGTTTTCCACTATGGGCGCCCTTTAGGAGTCGAGCCAAAATAAGTTCAGATTTCCTGATCCGGTCGCACCTGGAGTTGGCACATTTTATTGTATCCGGCTCGGGGATTAATCGAGAACTCGTTTGGCTAAAAACAACCCCCCTTGCCCCCCTTGTCAGGGGGAA
>DYNZ01000090.1:0-8141 GCA_020720805.1 Leptospira biflexa
CAGGAAAGCGACCGACATTATACGGATAATATCCATGAATGTCAAGGTGCAAATGCCCAAAATTAAAATGTCCCCTATGGAGGGTGTGAAAATGGAGACACTGATAAAGATGAACACAAAAAAATCAGCAGACTGGAAATAATGTGCGAGACAATTATTCAAGATGTTTATATTTAGCACAAGGCGGCTTAATGGTTTGTGCTTGCACTATAATACCCAATATCCACATCGTTTACTGAAGCGCAAAATCCCCGTTGGGCTTTGTTGTTCAACGCACTAAAATCCAATCTGCTCGGAGTCTCTTTTTATTGGGCATAAAAACTAAAGTAGATCAAAAGGATGGAATACCCCGAATACTTTCTCTAAGACTTTGTCCGTTTTCCAAATCTTCGGGTGGTGGTTTTAACTGAAACAAAATAAAATAAAATGAGGAATAGAGATGAAGACATTGATTGAAAAAATTATTTGGCGAATGTTTTATCTGTTTGAATATTTTGGTATTCATATCCTGCCTGTTCATTACTATAGCCCCATACCCGATACCCGACAGTTGCGCAGGAACTTGGAATTGTTGCAACAAGAACATCCCATGTATGGCATTGACCTTAGCGTGGACACCCAAATTAAAAATTTGAGTTTGCTGAAAGAATATGAAGACGAGTACCGCCGTACTGGTGGAGATGAGTTTGGTGTTGATCAGGCAAAAATGCCTTCCTATGCGCCGATCAACGCGCTGGCACTTTACTCTTTTATTCGTCATTTTAAACCTAAAAAGATCATGGAGGTTGGCGCTGGCATGTCCACAAAAATCTCTTCTGCGGCAGTCACCAAAAATATCGAAGAAGGTTTTGACGGGGAGTTTATTGTAGTGGAGCCGTATCCATCAAAACAATTGCAGAATGGATATATGGGACTTAAACGATTGATTGTAGAGAAGGTTGAGAGTTTGGATGTAAGTATTTTTTTAGAACTAAAAGAGAACGATATTTTGTTTATTGATTCCAGCCATACGGTAAAACCTCTTGGCGATGTCAATTATTTGTTTTTAACCATAATTCCGCAGTTAAACCCCGGCGTTATTATTCATATCCATGATATTTTTTTCCCCATGGAATATTTACCTCATCATTTCTTTAATCACCGACTGAAAATGTTCTGGCAGGAGCAGTATTTGCTTCACGCTTTTCTCATGTTTAACCATGAGTTTCAAGTAATGCTTAGCCTGAGTTATTTGCACTTCAAACATCAAAATAAATTGAAAGAGTTGTTTTCGTGGTATCAATCCAATCGTTGCCCAAGCAGTTTTTGGATGCGAAAATCCACTCCCTACTTGTTGAAATAGATTGATTGTTGCACGCCTCTTAAAAATCAGTCCATACTTTTTGCCAGACAAGCGCCATTTGGCTTGCCAGTTTTTGGCGGTCAAAGTCTTCTACCCCTTCTTTGCTAATCCATTCGGGTGATTCATTTTGATATTTTACATATAGAGTTTCCATATACTCAGCGCATTCTTTGGTTTCAAAAAAATGAAAATGCCTTCCAATTTTATGGCGTTCCACCAGCGCGCTCGAAGCCCCTTTTTCAGAAATTAAAAGCACGGGGGCTTTTCCAACAGCCCAATATTCATACAGGGTGCCGGAAATGGCTGTTTTGTTGCCATTTGGTTGAATTAATAAGAGCAGATCCGCCTTCCACATTAAATTTACCAATTCCTGCCGATTCGCTGCCCCCATTTCTTTAATGACTTTTTGCAGCCCCAACTCTGCAATTGTATTTTTATATTCATCGGACAGGCTGTTTCCAAGCAGAATGACTGTGGTGTTTTGCCTGGCTTTGGGGTTTTGCTCAAAAAAAATAGATAAACTTGCAAGAAAGGGCGTTAAGTCTCGATAATTTTTTCTAAAGCCCCAAACGGCGCTTAAGATTGTAAATTTTTCGGTTTCGATTTTCCTTTGCTTGTTTGTAATTTTTTTATATTCTTCCAGGTCTGTTCCATTGGGAATGCAGTATATTCTGCCTTCCTGCGCCATTCTTTCATAGCGTTTGGCGTAAAGTTGGCGGCTTTGCTCTGTGACTGTAATGATGGCAGATGCGGATTGGATAATTAATTTTTCAAGCAGGCTCTCAACTTTTCTTTTGAGTATATTTTTTTTCAGAAAATCAGGTGAGCCTACCCAGTCATCTTTTAAGTCCAACACATAAGGTTTGCGGCTGATTGCAGCCAGCAACGCGCCGATAAATGCATCTGTAAATGGCGGCGACACCGAGTGGATTAAGTTCACTTTCCAATGTTTGAAATTTAACGCGCCCTTCAAAAAAACCCGCATTCCCCAAAGAATTGAAGAGTCTTTAAATATTTTTTGGCTTAGAAATTTCCCAGCCCTAAATCCATAAGACCCAGCCTCGCCTCGAAACGGAGCCGCTACGCGCTCAATTTGAATGTCTGGCGAAATATCATCCAGCAGCGATTCCGATAACTGCTCTTCGGGAACGACTGTTTTTTTAAGATCCTGCGTTAATACAATAAACTTCCATTTATCCGATGAAGTATACTTAAGAAATTTAACAAGACGAATAGACCCCCCCGCAGAACCGAGAGGTGGGAAGTGCCTTGAAATAACAAGAATTTTTGGCAAAAAATTTTCTCCACTGGGCTGTCATTTGTAAATTTATGAAAGTAATTATATCTTCCTTTCTTTTTGAGACGAGCATTGGCGGCGGCGCGTCGTTGGTGGTGAACCAATTGGCGCAGTCATTGATTTGTGCTGGCTATCAAGTTATTGTGCTGACAACGTGGTCAGGTTCTCGCATCAAAATTGAACATGCAGACAGCGTAAAAGTGATTCGCTTGCCGGCTTCCAATCTTTATTGGATCGCAGATAAAGACCGCCAGCCGGCTTATAAAAAAATCGCATGGCAATTGTTTGATGTTTGGAATCCGTTGATTTATCTTCTGGCTCGTGAAATTATCAAAAATGAAGCGCCTGATCTTGTTCACTCCCATAAATTACGCGGACTATCCCCTTCTATTTGGAGCGCCGCTGCTTCGGCAGGAGTGAAAACGATTGTTCACACCTGTCACGATTTTGAATTGATTAGCCCCGAAGGGTTGTTGATGGGTAAGGTTGGCAGGCTTGCAAAAGAACAGCATTGGTTGATGCGCCCCTACCAGAGCATAAGAAAATATTTTTCCCGCTCGGTTCACCATGTGACTGCTCCAAGCCGCTTTCTGCTGGATGCGCATAAAAAAATGGATTTTTTTCCATCTGCAAATTTTCATATTATTCCCAACACGCATGGGGTATGCGCCGAAGAATTTGGCAAGAGCAGCGCACAGGCTTTCTCTAAAAATACCGACACCATCCGATTTCTTTACATTGGCAGATTAGACAAAGCAAAAGGTGTTGATTTGTTGTGCCAGGTATTCTCTCAACTTTTAAATCAAAATCACCATTTGATTTTGACGATTGCCGGCTGGGGCGCGTTGGATGTATTCTTGCGCGAAACCTATAAAGATCATCATAATATTCAATTTGTCGGTTCTGTTTTTGGTACGCAAAAGTCTGACCTGTTTCGGGCAAGTGATATATTAATCGCTCCATCTATTGCGCCCGAATCTTTTGGGATTGTCATTACAGAAGCATACGCTTATGGTTTGCCTGTTATTGCAAGTAAAATTGGCGCATACTCAGAAATTGTAAAAGATGGCAAAACCGGGTTTCTTGTACAGCCGGGTTCTGCACACGAATTATCTTCTGCTATTTTAAAAATTAGCCAGCACAAAGATATGATTAAAACAATGTCCAAACACTGCCTGTCTGAAGCGCAAAAATATACGCCCGAAAGATTTATAAGCGACTATCTTAATATCTATCAGGGACATGCTGTATGAGTACAGATTTCGAGCAAATTTCACTTCTTGGCGTGCGGGTTAACCTGATAAGCCTCGATCAATTAATTCATCACACGCTCTGTACAATTCGAGAACGCGGCAAGGGTGTCATTACCTATGTGAATGTACACGCAATTAATCTTGCCTATGATATTAAATGGTTTCGGAATTTTATCAACGTTTCGCAAGTCACTTTTTGCGATGGCTTTGGCGTGAAGTGGGCTGCCCGCCTGCTCTATGATAGAAAACTGCACCGTCTTACTCCCCCCGACTGGTTTGGGCGGCTCGCGGGCGAATGTTCCCGCAATGGCTTTTCAATGTTCTTTTTAGGCACGCGTCAGGAAGTTGTTGAAAAGGCTGCGGCTGTCTTGAATGCAGCCTACCCTGCGCTTAAAATTGTGGGTGTTCATCATGGATTTTTTGATAAGAAAATGAACAGCCCCGAAAATTGCGCTGTAATAGCCCAAATTAACGCACTCCAGCCAGACATACTCGTTGTGGGCTTTGGAATGCCCGCGCAAGAAAAATGGATTTTGGAAAATCAAGATCAATTAAATGTGCATGTCATCTTCCCGGTCGGCGCGTTTTTTGATTATCTAGCCGATGAAGTCGCGCGCGCTCCGCGCTGGATGACCGATAACGGCTTGGAGTGGCTTGGGCGCTTAATCATCGAGCCGCGCCGTTTGTGGAAGAGATACATTTTGGGTAATCCCAAATTTTTTTGGCGGGTTTTCCTTCATCACATTGCAGGTTTTCCCTTTCCCCATTAATTTTTTTATGATTAAATCGAGTCACCATGCTAAGACGTTTCTCCACCAATTTTGCATTATTTTCAATGGCTCTCGATGGGCTGTCTGTGATATTTAGCTTGTGGCTGGCGGCGCTCTTTCGCCCTGCCCTTGGCGCGCTCGGCTGGATCGCGCCCATCCCAGACCAGGTTGTCATTCCGCCGCCTTTGTACGCCCTCTTTCCGCTGGTTTGGATTTTAATTTATTCCTCGCTCTCCATCTACGACGGGCGGAAATATCTGCGCGCGATGGACGAGTTTTCCATACTCTCGCTTGCCATGCTGATCTCATCGGTCTCAGCGGCAGGCATTCTTTATTTTTCCTATCGTGATGTTTCACGCGCCTTATTTATGGTTTTCGTTTTACTGACTTACCTTGCCAGCCTGGTTTGGCGCATTTTGGCAAGGTTGTATTTTCGCGCACAAAAAAAATCGCCCAGTATGGCACGGCGTATATTGGTTGTGGGGGCGGGCGCGCTGGGGCAAAAAGTTAAAGCACAACTTTTACAATCCCAACTTCCCCACCTTGTTTTTTCAGGCTTTCTTGACAACGACCCGCAGGCAGATTTAAGTGATATGCCGTTTTTGGGCACATTTGACCAAATTCGGATTGTGCTAAACCAACACAAAATTACCGACGTTATCATTGCCCTGCCGCACTCCGCCTATTATCAAATGTCTGAAATTGTGCAAGCGATGGAGGATATTTCCGTGCAGGTTTGGGTTGCCCTCGGGTTTTTTGACCTTGCCCTTTACAACACAAATATTGAAGACCTTGCCGGTATCCCCATGCTGGATTTACGCGCCTCCGCCATTGATGAATATCAGCGCATGATGAAACGCGCCTTCGATGTTTTTTTCGGCAGCATCGCCCTGACGCTTGCCCTCCCGCTGATGGCGGTTTCCGCACTGTTGGTTTTTTTGGAAGACGGCTCCCCAGTCTTGTTTCGTCAAAAACGGGTTGGCGAAAATGGGCGGCTGTTTGAAATGCTCAAACTGAGAACCATGCTCAAAAATGCCGAGCAGATGCAAAGCCAGGTTGAAAAACAGGACGCAGATGGAAACCTGATTCATAAATCAAAAGATGATCCCCGCATCACAAAGGCTGGCAGATTCCTGCGCCGCTACAGTTTGGATGAACTGCCGCAATTTATTAACGTGGTGCGCGGTGATATGAGTCTGGTGGGACCCCGACCAGAAATGCCCTACCTGGTTGAAAAATATCAACCCTGGCAGCGCAAACGCTTTGCCGTACCGCCCGGCATTACAGGCTGGTGGCAGGTCAATGGGCGCAGCGATAAACCCATGCACCTGCACACCGAAGATGATTTATATTACATTCAAAACTATTCCATTTGGCTGGATGTTCAGATTTTGATGCGGACGGTCTGGGTTGTTTTGATTGGTAAAGGTTCATATTAATTGGGAGGCGGGCGTGAGACTTAGGTTTACATTCATGATTGAAACAGTATTTTTGACCCTTGTTTTTTTTCTTGTTAATATCCGTTCGTTTATTTTTTGGAGTCTATATCCAGAAACGGCTGCATTCCCTGGCGAAGCATGGCGGGAGGTATTTATCTGGCTGCTGGCTTTAACAATGATGTTTTATTTATTGAAACAGCAGAATTCAATTGAAATTTATTTTTCAACCTGGCTGAAAGAGCCGCTTTTGATTGGCTTCATTCTCTTTTCACTCGCCTCCGTATTTTTGGCGACATCATGGACTGTTACCCTGCACAGGAGTTTGGTATTCGCCTTTGCGTCTATGGCAGCGGTGTTTTTAGGTCTGCGGTACTCCATACGCGGTTTCCTACAGGCGCTGTTCTGGTGCGGCGCTGTCATAGCGGCAGTGAGTTTTTTGCTGGTATTTCTAACCCCAACTTTAGGTACTGACCTCAGCCCCATCTACGGCGGAGCCTGGCGCGGCGTATTCTGGCACAAGAACCAACTGGGTAATATTCTGCCCATTCTTAATCTTGTTTTCCTTGTCCTCTTTTTTTCATGGAAACCGGGCGAAGCGCCTGGGCGCAAACAATTAGCCGCTATATTTTATTTTTTGTCTCTGGTTGAAATTCTTTTTGCCAAATCTGCTTCCGGGTATATCCTTGTTTTTTTGCTGCATCTTGCATTGGGATTGGCTTTCATTTGGCTCAAACTAAGACATCTTTTCCGCTCCCGTCATTACTACATGGCGCTGGTGATTTTTCTCCTTGCTGTGGCTGGTGCATTGCTCAACCTGGATTTTATTTTCGGCTTGGTTGGCAGGGAGACTAACTTGACAGGTCGCATCCCCATGTGGGGTGTTCTATTTCGTGAAGTTTTTCCTCTGCATCCCTGGTTTGGGCAGGGGTTTGGCTCCATTTGGGCAAACCTTGACATTCGTCTTTATATACGGAATTTGGTAGGCTGGACCTATCCAGTCATGATTAGCGACAACGGATTTATTGACATCCTGCTCAACACTGGCATTGTTGGGCTTGCGCTATTCCTGTTGTACTACGCCAAAGCCTGGATTAATTCAGTGTGGTATTTTCTGCGGGAACTTAGCCTGGAAGGATTTTTTTCCTTTATTTTTATGATCTATACTTTTTTTGCAAATCTGACTTTTAGTCTGTTTATGGAAACAGAAGTTTTTGTGTGGACAGTTATGGTTGCGCTGATGATTATTGCGGCTCGAAAGAGGGATGAAATTCAGAAGTCGCCTTCTATCTGATTTTTTCAAAAATAATAACAGCATCCGAACGATATGCGCTGGAATATTCAATATCGTCTTCCAGCGCAAGTACCAGACCGCGCGTTGTTCTGTTGGATGTGTCTGCGGGTTTGCAGTTATTCGTCGGGGTTTTGATCGAGATGTAAATATAATCATAGTCTGTGCCAAAGTAGGCGGATTCGCGCTTCAGACATTCCATTCCTTCATCAATGCACCCTTGAATGCTTGTTTTGTGCTTCAGAAATTCTCCAAATTTATGTTCGGGCAGCCACTCGCGCCCCTGTAAAGTAGACAGGTTTGTTCGCTCTGCCAGCGCAGGGAACCACTCCGCGCTGGAATCACACATGGCTTCTGGCTCGTTCGTTAATATTAGAAATTGGCTGTCGTTGGGGGTGTGATCCTTGACCCATTGCATGGCAGTATGTTCACCCTTTGAGACATGGTTTTCAGAAAGCATAGAACCCTGATAAGTGGAGTTAATCAGCAGGTAGGGTACGAGGACTGCCAGAAAAATCCTGACCCCGCGCTCCATATTTGTTTTATCAAGTTTTTGGATCGCGGGCAATAATACTTCACTTATAAATATTCCCGCTGTAACGGTAAGTGGAATGTTTGCAATTGTAGCGGCGCTGCGCGGCTGGAAAAGGTATATCACTACCAGCATTCCAGGAATAAAATATTGCTTTTTGGTAATCAGCGCCGCCATTCCCAACACCCCAAAGACGCCGAGTAGGTCGAGATACGGCTCC
>DYNZ01000090.1:8241-9869 GCA_020720805.1 Leptospira biflexa
CAGCGCCGCCATTCCCAACACCCCAAAGACGCCGAGTAGGTCGAGATACGGCTCCTCGGTGATGATGTCAATATTTATCAGCCTGATAACAGACCAGATGGTTTGCCCCCCCGTTTGGAGCGCGGAGAGAAGCGTTTCAAATCCATGCCTGCTGATGACCATCCCGTACCAGGCTCCAGCAAATAATAAAACGCCGAGGGCGACCCACCCGCTTTGAAGGGCGCTTTTCAGTGAGCGTGATTTTGCAAGCCAGATGTAAATCGGAATTCCAATCGCAAAGACAGTTGACTCGGTGTGACTCAAAACGGTCAGGCTGCCAAAAAGGATTGTCCACCCGATTGCCCGCGTATCATTTTTTGCCAACAGCCTGTATGAAAATAAAATTGTGAGAATTAGAAAGAGCGCGCCAAAACTTCGCGTTAGCCCGCCGCCTACTGAAAGCCAGGTATTGAGATGTGGTGTCATTGCAAAGACAAATGCCGCCGCCGCGCTGGTAACTTTATCTCCTATTAATTCCTTCGCTAAAAAATACAGGGCTGGGATACATGCGGTGTGGATGATGGCGGGCAGCCATTGTAAAATGGTGAGCAATGAAATGTTGAACAGGTCACTTAGCCCCGCGCCGATGTAAAACGCCAGCGGCGGGTACGCAAATGGAATGTTGATTTGGTTGTAGGATGTGTAAAGCGGCGGGATGTAATGATTCGCCTGCAAGTCCTTCATCATCGTATAAAACATGCCGCCATCGTTGACGGGGAAGCCCGCCAGCCACGAAGGCAGCAGGCGAAATATTCCGCCGAAAAGAATTGCGGCGAGCAGGATCAATATTCCGATTTCATCTTTGCTGGGTTTTGATTTAAGCATGAAGTTTCCAGACGGCTACTTTGCAAACTTCTTTTGCCATTCAAACACCCTGTTCAGCGCCTCGATGGGGGAGAGCGCATTCACGTCTAACCCCATCAACTCATCCAACAGCGGGCTGGTCTCAGGGAAGAGCGCGGCTTGTTGCGCGGCTTGCGGGTTGATCTTGACCGCGCGCCCTGATGTTTTTTCAAGTTCAGCCATGATCTCGTTGGCGCGTTGGATGACGGGCGCGGGCAAGCCTGCCAGTTGCGCCACATGGATTCCGTACGAACGGTCTGCGCCGCCCGCGATAATTTTATGCAGGAAGACCACCTTGCCATCCGCCTCGCTCACGGCTACGTTGTAATTGCGGATGCCCGGCAGCAGGTCAGCCAGTTGAGTCAGTTCGTGATAATGTGTGGCAAACAAAGTCTTTGACCGCAGTTGCGGATGGTTGTGGATGTATTCGATAATTCCCCACGCAATCGAAAGCCCGTCATAAGTGGATGTGCCGCGCCCGATTTCGTCCAAAATTAACAGACTGCGCGAAGTGGCGTGATGCAAAATATTCGCCGCCTCGACCATCTCGACCATGAAGGTGGATTGCCCCGCGTGGATTTCGTCCTGCGCGCCGATGCGGGTGAAAATGCGATCCACCAGCCCAACCCTGGCGGAAGCGGCGGGTACGAATGATCCCATCTGCGCCATTAATACGATCAGCGCCGCCTGCCGCAAATATGTGGATTTTCCAGCCATGTTCGGTCCCGTGATGATTCGCACCACTT
>DYNZ01000091.1:0-3413 GCA_020720805.1 Leptospira biflexa
GGAGCGAATCATATTGTATGGATTATTGGGTTGCGGGCTTGTTGCCCGCATTGGTTATTATCTGATTGGTGGTTTTAACTGCCATTATTGATTTAACTATTCCAAACACTTTTTCTTCAATAATTTCAGCATCTTGGAACATTTCGCGCATCTCTTTTTTGTTTAATAAGTACCAGTCTGGGGTAGTTTTTTTCACCCAGAAATGATTAGAGATGTGTAGAGTTGTGATTTGTAGCCATCTTGGTAGCCATGCAATAAATGGTAGCCATGTATGGCTCTCTATTGGGAAGTGTTTGTATGGCGTTTGTACAAAATATTGTTTTCCAAGTCGTTTTACTTCTTTCGCGAAATCCTTCTGTCTTCTAAGTGATTCCCTTTTGAATTTATATCCTGAATATAATTTCCATACCTTATCTTTTTGTACGGTAACATGTTCAATTACAGATGAGCAATATACAATATCAAAAAACTTATCTTCAAAAGGCAATGTTTCAGATTCACTTATGATGACAGGGATGAAACCGTATTTCTTGCTGCCTTCTTTAACTTCTTCTGGATTAATATCAGCTATATATATATTTTTATGTTGGGCTCGCGTTCCTTTGAGTACAGCGTTGATATTTGAACCACTTTCAGAGCCGATATCTAATATTTTTGAATTTTCATCAATGGAAAAATGGTTTTTGAAAATATCCGCACGTTTTTCTCTTGCTTGTGTTGAGAATTTTTTTATAAATTTAGTAATTGGATCCATTTGTGTGTACCTTTTTCTAATGTTGCTTCGTTTTTATGGTTACCAGATAACTTTAAATAAGTATATGAAAATAAATTAGATTAACCAATTTTTCGGTATATGTATTGGTCCCATTGTTGAGCGATCGCGTTTACACTATATCGTTCCACAGCGACATGTCGAGCGTGGGCTGACATACTCTTAATAGTGACATTATTTGCGATTAACTCTATCACCATAGTGGCTGCGACCTGCGGGTCCTTCCCTTCCAGGAAAATCCCATTGATTCCTTCTTCCACTGCATCGCCAAGATCCCCGACGGGAATGATTGCAGCCGGAAGCCCAGTTGCGAGGGCTTCCAGTAAAGCGATAGACATGCCCTCAGTCTGTGAGGTAAATACAAATATCCTGGCCGATTGTAGAAGAGTGCTAATATCGTTTCTTTGGCCCAACAGTATGATATGTTCTTTCAGGTCGTACCGTGTTAACATATCTATTAAAATTGGTTTGATAGGGCCATCTCCAATAATTGCCGCCTTGAGCTTATATCCTTTCTGGTGGCAGTGATATAGCACTTCAATCAGGTATTCAAGCCCCTTGCTGGCAATAAGTCGTGAAACGCAGATGGCGTCGTATTCTGGAAGTGCTCCTCCTGGTCGAAATGTATCGGTATCGATGCCTGCCGTAATTACGATCTGTTCTTTACCGAGGCCATGTTCTCTGGTAAAGGCTAAAGCGCTTTGTCCTCTGACTACAACTATGTCAAAATATGTGAGCGTATGAAAAAGGAGGCGCTCCAATAGCAGAGAGTTTCGTTTTAACAGGCGGAGCAGGGATGTTTCAGAACCTGCTCCGCCTCCAATAACCTGTATCGGGCCACCAGTCATCTGGTATACGGGGCTGGCACCTATGAAACTTGCAGCGATAAGACAGACAAGGGAATTAGGCATGATGTGATAACCCATCAAGAAATCTGGGGTTTGCTGGATTGCAGTGGTAAATACCATTATAACCCTTGATAGGGAGCGCCCACACATACGACGGAGCCATGAGGGGGGGACCACATAGCATACCTTTTCCAGTGGAAACCATAGTCTATCGCAGACGACCCACACCCTTCCAACGGTCTGAGCCTTTGCGAGCGGAATAAGATGGCCTCGTATCCAACCTTCGTTGTAAAATGTTCCTGTTACCAGTATCTGAATTTTCCCTGGTGAGCGTCGCACCATTTTCAGGTGTAACCATTTCCGTAATACAGGTGCTGTTGCGGCAAAAAAAAGTGTTATTGAGTAAATAAAAAAAGTAGTTAAGTGAGCAAATAAAGAACAAAAAATGGTCTTTATATTCCAGTATGTATTTGTTTTTAAAGAAAAAGAGTGAAATTCTTTAGTTTGCTGGCTCTCCTCACGCATGTGGCACCTCCTCTATAGGTGGAAATGTAAGCTTTTGCCACGGGAGAGAAATACTTGGTCGACCTGTATGGTCGGGTGCGTTTTTCTGGAGATTCTGAATTTCACAGTTGTTCATATAGACCTTTGTCCTTGCCGGATCCTGGACATACATGGTTAACCCGTCTAAAGGGGGATCTGTCTGATCTTTAGTTATATCAATTCTGGTGATTTCTTTGAGCGGAGAAACAGAAAATTGTACTTTTTTAACGGCCAAGCAGTAATCAAGCAACCTGCGGGTTGTAGTTACTAAGATCTTTCCCTGGGTGGTATATTCGGAGAGCAAGGACAGTGACACCTTGGTGCGAGGACTGAAAGGGTGTTGTGGATCAATCGCTCTTCCAAGATGGGTATAGAGCACAGAACACCCTTCTTTTTTGATAAGCCAGTTCAGTGTTCTGGTGGTAAGAACTTCAGGGAGTATGTCGGCTGTTGCCCCTATATTTATTCCACCCCAATAGGGATTGAAGCGTAAAAACTCTTTTACCTTAGAGCCATTTCGCAAGTATGTATTTCGTATTAATTCGTTGTTGCGGTTCATGGTGTACTGGGTGGAAGAAGAGAGACCTTTAGCGAATTCTTTGACGAGTGTTTTGCAGGAAGCCAGGGGGTGCGCTATGCTGGCAATACCTCGAAAATTGCGTTGAATGTTTTGACCAATAATACTGGTGACTCGGCCGCGCCATACATATTGAATGCCATAACTTGTTGTTAGGTCGGCATGGTATGCCAGCGATCCTGGTATGTCGCCGGTTCCCGCGGTGACATCACTTCCGAAATTTGTCGGTACTTTGGCATGATCCACCCAGACTTGCAGGAGGCAGTTGTGCTTTTCGAGCTCTTCCAGCGCGCGTGCAGCATCTGCCCTGGTTGTAGCACGAGAGCCGAAAGAGTGAAGACAGTCAATGTGTCCGCTCCGAATCAGGCGTCGCGCCATGGCGCGCCCGACGTCGCTTGTATTCCAATAGCAGAATTGGGGAGAAGCTACATTAAAATAAATTGAGTTCCCGATTTCAAGGCCGATACCCGAGCCGAATGGTGTGTCTTCAAAGGTATTCAAATATCTCATCATTGAGAAATAAACGTGGCCATCCGGTGTGCCATCAAGATCGCTGCAAATTGCCAGCATTGCTTGAAAGGGGTAGGGGAATCGTCGAATCGAAATACTCATGGTCGTCAGTTGGGAGACTGCTGTATCATTAGGCGATACAGAATTTTGAAGGAGGTTTTTC
>DYNZ01000091.1:3513-9866 GCA_020720805.1 Leptospira biflexa
AGGAGGTTTTTCATATATCTGTTTAACTGTGAACCGCTATGGAAATTCACACCTTATGATCGAGACGCTCAATTGTTCTTGAGTCGATTAATCACCTCGGTTAATCCCGAAGCACTCATTTTGAATGTAGGCAGCGTTCTGTGAATATGGATCCTTTTAAGTTGGTTCCATTCAGTGCTTCCCTTATAGTTAATCCCCTCACTGCTGCTGAATGCCATGGAGTACCCAGCCCTGTTGACTGCCAGTTTGGTTCTTTCGTCGTAGTCTCCGGGCAGACCATTTGGATAGCAGAAGGAGTGTATTCTACGACCTGAAAAATTTTCTAATTCCTTTTTTGAATGTTGTAGCTCAAAATCAAGGTCTTTGTCCGGAAGATTCATTAAAATGGGGTGGGTCACTGTGTGGGACGCAAGTTCGACTCTGCCGCTTTTTAACATGTTGTGGACTTCTGTGGTTTTGACAGGACGGAAATTAATGGCTGGTTCAGATGGGATGGTTAGCCTGCAGTGGTCGGCAAGCGAATTAATCAGCTCATCCCGCAAGCTTAGTGGCAGTGTCTTGATATATTTGCGTAAGTAAACTTGATTTCCGGCAAAGGAAATATTGTCAGGTAGGACATAGGCCTGGATTTTCTGAGCTGAACCGGGTTGTTCCAATATCCAGTGAATTTTGTCAACCCAGAGCCATCGGTTTTTCAGGAAAAAGTCTGTTGTTAAGCATACAACCATGGAAATTTTCAAGGATCGTATTATGGGATATAGGGTCGAATAGATTTCCATATGGCCGTCGTCCACGGTCAACATGGCCATTTTTTCGTGTATTTTCTTGTCTTGAAGTTCTTCAGGCAACACAAAATGATATTGATCGGCCAGAAACTTTAGGGTTTTCTCTACTGTCGAGACAGGCAACCCGTGAGGGCGATTGATTCGGTGCAGGGATACAATCAGCAATTGGTCGCGTTGGTCGATGAAGCGCCAGAGTGCTGAGGTGATCTCCCATAGGTAATTCATATCCGGTTGCGTCTCCAGATATTTTTTATAATGTTGCATTTCATTGTATCAGGAAGAACCCATTTCCAGTACATGACTCCAAGAATCAATATTCCTGAACCAAGTCCTGTGGCAAGGATGTGGTAATCATTTGGACCGGCCAATTGCCTCGCGGCTATCAGACAGAAGGCTGTGGGGAGGCATAACAGGAAGGGCTTTTGTATCAATGCCAGGAAATAGGTATGTAATGGAACTTCAATGGTTTTTGCTGCTATGTGAGGAATAGCTGTTACATAGGGTATGGTGGCTGCCAGGCTTACGCTTATGCCTATTCCCAATAAGTTAAGGTGAAAGTATTTGACGAGGAGAATACTGATTATTAGACTTGACAGAGAGCAGACAAAAATAATCAGGCTGGCCCTGCCATGATGATTCATTCCCATAAGAACATAGAAGGTTCCTGCCTGCGCTTGAGAAAAATAATGGCCAATCGTGAGAATGGGGAGTACTGCAAGTTCGGCATAGCCAGGTCCCATCCAAATCCTTAACAGACTGCTACCAACTATTCCAAAGATGAGGACTAAAGGCAGGGTGATGAAAGCGCCATTTTGGGCACTGTTCAGCAGGAGAGCTTGGAGTGACCTGGTGTCACCTGTGGCCTTATAGTGGCTGGCAGATGGAGCAAAAACACGGGCAAAGTGAAAAAGCAGTTTGTTTGTGTGGAGTATTAGTGTCATTGATCGTGCGTAAATGGCGAGTGCGGCAGGGCCAAATAAATAGGCGATGAGCATATTGTTTCCCTGGTAGAGCCCAATTTTGGCGATTGTTTCCAGCAGGGTTTTTCCGCCAAAGGCAAAAACTGCTTTTAGCCCCTGCCATGATATTAACGCTGGAGACAGTGTAAGCAATGGACAAAGCCGTAGCGCGACTATTCGTTTGAGAAGTCCTTCTATCCCTCGCATACAAAGAATAGGAACGCCGAGCAAGGCCAGGTCGCCACCAAAGAGAAGAATTAGTACAATCCATCCCAAAAGAATAAGATAGCACCCTGTTTCGATAAAGGCTAATAGGTCAAACCGTTGGCATCCGCTTATAATGCCGACATAGGTTGGCAGGAGCAGTTCAATAGAAACTGATAGTCCCAGGCATAGTAACAGCATTTGCATTTCTTTCAGATAAGGAAGAAATGTGGGAGGGGATATCCAGGGCAGTATGTAAACAAGAATAATCGTTATTGTCACTCCCATGATGGCTGAACCTGAAAAAATGCAGGCGCAGCAACTGATAGCTTTTCCCATTTGGAGCCATTGAGAGGATGCCCTGTACTTGGCAACATACTGGTTGACCGAGGAGGCGACTCCTGCTGAAAGGAGATTAAGGTATGTGATTGTGGACCACCCAAAATCCCATACCCCTAACTGTTCCTGACCAAGATGATCGTTAATTAATCTTGGTAATATGAATCCCCCGAGGATGAAGACGATATGTCCAGCCCAATTAGCAAGAACGCTACGTGTCATTGAGGTTCTTTTTTTTTTGGGGGGGGGGAGTGTACTGGGTGTAGATACTTCAAAAAAAGGTTTGCCATTATTATGGGTTACAGATGACTCGGCTATTATAGCCGCAATATTGTTTTTAATTCCCATTTTTTATCTATGAAATTGGGGGCTGATTCTTTGAAGGAGTTCCCTCTGGGTAAGTCGTGGTTTCTTTCGTGGAAATCCATTCTTTCACAGGGCGTTTAGCCAGGGTCTTATTTTCAGAAGGTTGTTCGTGTGGTTTCCGAAAACGGATAAACCTTGCCGGCGCTCCAGCTACCACAGCATTTCTGGGTATTGATTTCGTGATAATAGAGCCCGCGCCTGCGGTTACATCGTCTTCAATGGTGACATTGTCGATGACGATAACACCAGCACCGGCATAAAAATGGGCGCCTATGCTTGGGCCGTGGGCATCTCGGTACATGATCAGGTTTACATTATGGTGCAGTAAACTGTCAGGGCCGATTCTGGTTCCTGGGGCTATTACAACCCCACCGGAATGTAAAATTGCTAAACCTGGAGCCACATCAGCATTCGGATGGATTTGCACCCCTGAGTAAATCCGCGCACAAGGAAGTCCCAAAATGTACAGAAACTGAAGAACTTGTTTCCAGGCTGGAATATTGCATTTCCATGCCATCCTTCCAAGTCTGTACCAGATAATTCCCACAACGGCGGGATGAGCCAAGAGAAGGTGAGGGAAGATTTTCCAAATAGACTTTCCACGGTAGCAATATCGCGCATAGTGCCGTAAATCGGCAGTAATATTAGTAAACATCTTACTGTTTGGAATGTGTTTGTTATTTGGTATCGATATACAGTGTCGTAAAGTGTGTGCTTTGCTTTGAAAAAATCTGCCAACTTATCATTACGACGAGTCTGACGCTTTTTTTACAGTATACAGACTGTTACAAGGTGTGATTGATATATCCCTTACTTCCTTTGAAAGAGATCACTTTACTAGGAATCCCAACAACCACACTGCTTTTTTCGATGTTTCTGGTCACTACGCAGTTCGCGCCAATTGCCACATCAGAGCCGACTATAATTTTTCCTATCACAACCGCCCCTGGGCCGATATACACTTGATCTCCAATGATGGGACAGCCTTTTCGTTCCCCACGGACTGACATACCGATAGTGACCCCTTGTGACAAATTACAGTTGTCCCCTATTGCTGCCTCATCATTTACTACGATCCCGCCATGGTGGCCAATGTACAATCCTGGGCCAATAGGAGTATCACATGGAATGCAAATCCCATATTTGATACCAAAACGGTGATGTTGAAATTCTGCGATCAGAAAGAACGGTCTGAATACTGGCCTGGTGAGGAAGAAACCCGCCAGTCGCATCCAGAAGGTGTAGCGAAAACCAGGGTTTTTGTAATATGCCCGAAGAAATCCACCAAATCCCTGCCTTTTGTAGCGGAACAGATCGGCTCTGATACAGAACAAACATTGCTTTAGTGTCATTCTTTCATTTATTCATTTTCCGACTGGCTCGATTTTTAACCATGCGAAGCACAAGGCCAATCGCACACCACATTGTGACGGTTAATTCTCGGGGGTAAAATGTCTGTCCCGTGAGGGAGCCTATAAGCTGAGATCCGACCAGAGATAACCCCACTCCTCCAATAACTTGATAGTGGACACTATCACGATTACAAAAGAGTGCCAAAGTGTTTTTTGTAATCAGCCAATAGAAAGAAATGATGATGATAAAACCAACAATGCCATTATCGAGTAACATTTCAAGGTAAGCGTTGTGTGGATGAGGAGCAGACTCTCCAAAGTCCACAAAAAGAGTGGTGGCGATACCTTCTCGTCTCATCCCATCACGCCCATATCCAATGATGGGAGCATCTTTGATTTTCTCGATGACTAAAGGCCATGCGATATTGCGCCCAGCAGTCAAAGTATCTTGATCAACTCCCTCTTCAGATGAAACACCCTCTGTTATTCGGTTCATCAGGGTTGGGGAAAAAGGAAGGGCGATGGCGAGAACAATCGGTAGCACAATGAGGAGTGAGCGGTAGCGTAAGAGACAAATAATCAATCCAGTACTTGTCCAGGCCAGATAACCACCTCTTCCGCCGGTTAACGCCAGTGATAGCAAAAATGCCACTAATCCTCCTACGTAGAGTTTTTTTTCCCATTTTTTGGATTGGAATATTTCTTTGGCGGAAAAAAGAGCCCAAAAACTGCCGGCAAGTAAGACGGCAATTTCTGACCTATGGTAGCCGACATCCTTTCTGAGAATATTTACAGTTTTTATTGACAAATCAATATCACTTATCAATGTGGAAAGTGGCACATATTGAATCACTTGCAGCGCCAGAAGGAGATTTGCTCCAAGAATGGCGGTTATTGCCAGTTTGATTTGGGCGTCTGTTCTACAGCCATCGAAGAGTAAAAGACCTGGAATGACCCACTTAATGGTATTGAGTAAACAATCATTCCATAAATCCGTAACGGAAGGCATGGGACGCTGGGTAACGCTTGCATAGAGTTCCAAACCGTCAAGATCCCAGATCATGCGGAAAAAACCAAGAACAACAATACACAAGTAGAGCCATAATAGTCGATTGAACTTTCCGGGCATGTCCCATAGGCAACCGTCTCTTCGGCGATTTGTAAGCCAGGCGATAACAATCATAAGCAGAAGTAGATTCCAAGGGTTTAATCCAGGGATATCAAAAATGCTGTTTGGCATGTCCGCGTGCCGATATACACCCATCAACAAAATTAATCCGCAAAGAGATCGATACCAGTCTTTCCAGGCCGTAATTCCGAGGTAGCCGATAAACATCCAGAGCAGGGTGAGGCGTATCATGCTGGGAACCTGTGATGAGGTATCCGGGGGAATCTACTACCTAATTTCCTGATTATAGGCATGTATTTAATTTGAATGATCATTTTCATTTTGTAGTTCAGAGGCGTTAGCATGGTTTTCCGTCTCAGGCTGTTGGTAAATGTAATAGCCTGTTGCTCATTGCTGAGCCAGCTTTGAGTGTATTGGCAAGCCCTAATGCTATTCCAAACCATAAAGATAGGCCTATTATTGTATAGATATTTTCAAAATTGCCAACTGTCGGATTATATTTGATAAGGAAGGGGCCGTGGATGAGATACAGTTCATAAGAAAGGTATCCGCAGAAGCCCAAAAATTGACTTATATATCCAGCGGAGGCTAAGATTGAAAGGGATAAAATATAGAGAAGGCAAAACAGAAAAGGAATGAGATATGATTGTAAATAGGTCAAAGCTTTTTCTATAGCGTAATTGTCCATAGGTCTTAAGCCGATCAGATAAATCGAGAACATCGCCAAGGAGATCAGTGTGGCCATGGCCATATTGTGTCGTAATTCCAGTTTATTCAACCAGTTGAATGTACCAATGACTGCCATCAGGCAGCCTAACGGGAAGGCTATTAATTGATGTCTAGCGCCTAAAGGGAACAGTTCGTAGCGGCGGAGCAGGATTAAGACGAATGAGAAAAATACAAGGGCTAAAGCCGCCGAAAGAGGTTTCCATAACTTCGCGCAGCAGAAAAACGTGAGGTAATTTACAAGTAAAAGGGTGATGAACCAGCGGGAGTGGTCAAAATATTGCAATTCTTTGGAGATATTGATGCCGGTGAAGGTAAAGAAGAGATCTTGTAAAGGATATCTTTTTTGCCACAATAGATAATCCGTGATGGCTATTCCGATTGTTGCCAACCAGTAGGGAATGAAAATTTTTCTTATCCTTTTCAAAAAGAATTCTCGGGCAGTAATCTGGTGAGCCATATTTGAGCGCATTAAGCCATATCCGGAAAGCAG
>DYNZ01000253.1 GCA_020720805.1 Leptospira biflexa
TGGTTCGACAGGCTCACCATACAAGTTTATCGAAGCATCGATGCTTATTGGTATAGCATCGCTTCATCCAATCCTAACAGGTATCAAGAAAACAATGCAAGACATCTCCTTTCATCAGGTAGAAAAAAATATTCTGGATCATGATACCAACAAAGTGAAACAGACCTTATTTCACCGCCGCAATCTCAGGTTGCGCAGCGGCCTCATCTATCTTATCAGCGGACCACCCCAATCCGGCAAAACGATGTTTCTGCGGCTCCTTTTACGTTTTCAGGATCCAGACGAGGGAACCATAACCTGGAATGGAGAACCTATCCAGCAAATTCCCCTTTATGAATACCGCCAATATTTCAGCGCCTGTTTTCAGGATCCCTTTTTTTTTACTGAAGATGCCGACAGCGAGATCTCCTACTACTCACGCTTTCATGACGACATCCCCCTCTCAAGTAAAAAAGAGAGAATCAATACACTCAGCAGTGTGGTCGGATTTCCGCGGGAAAAAAAAGAGAGGCACCCTGAATCCCTAAACGAAGAGGAAAAAGCAAAGCTGCAGATCGCGAGAACATTGTACGGCAACGCAGATTTCATCCTGATCGATGGGGTGCTCGATGCTATCCAAAACGAAGATGCAGCCATTATTTTACATTACTTAAAAACTTTAACACGACAAGAGGACAAAATGGTTCTTTTTACGGGAAATCCCCAGCGATATTCCACCTTTTTTGATGAAGAAATCAAACTAAAACTTCATTCATAGGAGTGATGATGGTCACCCTCCAGATTATCAATCCACTATTCCTGCTTCTCTTTTTCCTAGGGATGATTCCCTTGTTTATTGTCGTGCACAAGCTACGTCTTGGCTCCCTCTCCCGGCTTGTGATCGCATTTTTGCGCATGATGCTTCAACTTGCCGAGCTACTTTTTGTGGTACACTTTCTGGCAAGCCTGCAGAAGACATGGATCCTCTGGCTTTTTTTACCAATGCTCTACCCCATAGCGGCAATGCATATCGGTTGGCGATTATGGCGAGCTTTTCTACTGGAGGTAACTGATCCCGCTTGCATAAGGAATCACCATTTCTGGTACTTCTCATGGAATAGTCTTCTATCCCTCATGGCAAGCACCTTACCGATCATCCTCATCTGGCTGATCCTATTTGTTCCCTTTGGCCAATGGCACATTTCTCAGGGGTGGCTGCTATTTACCGCGATCTCCCTCCACTTTGCAGCATCAGCGCAATTTGCCTCCGCGAACCATTTTATTAAGGGTGTGCTTTCAAAAAGGAAAAAAATTGAAGCAGCTTTGGCTCTTGGCCTTAGCCCACTTGAGTCCTTCCAGTGGCTTTTCCAGGAGTCTATCCAACTGATTCTTGCGCCTATTCTTCTGTCTGTCTCCTTCATCGGTCTTGGTCAATTGACACCATTCCAAGGAGCCCTGCTTATGCGTGGATTGCCCCTTTGGGAGAGCTTTACAGCCCAGATAGCTCTCTCGTTGGGAATGGTTTTGATCACCTTTTTTTCCGCTCTTTTTCTCTTGCTTTTATTGTTTGCCAATTTGCGAAGCAGTTTTTTGCCTGAAAAAATGAATCGAAAACATGGTCACAAACGGAAAAAAAGGATCAGAGTACGATAATTTATACTCGAAACACTTTGGTTCTCGGATTTTATACCAATAAGCATCGATGCTTCGATGAACTTGTATGGTGAGCATGCGATGCATCGAGCTTGTCGAGATGTCGAACCACAGCACAAGATTTACTTCGAC
>DYNZ01000254.1 GCA_020720805.1 Leptospira biflexa
CTATTTTTCACATTATCGGCACCATACAGTACATCTCCGACAATCGGCAATCCATGCTGACTCAGATGATACCTAATCTGATGTGTCCTCCCAGTCAATATTTCTACTTCAATTTTAACAATTCCATCATTCTTAATTCTCAACTCTTCACTCTTCATTATCTTTGTAATACCCATTTTCGCAACTGATGGCGTCACCTTCGGGACTACAATCTCTTCCAAAATATAAGGAAATTTATTTTCTATCATAGACAAAAACTCTTGTCCCTTTGGCGTGAGTCGACAAGTCGCACGATAGAATTTTTTTAAGGGCACGGCTTCTTTTGCTTCGATGTTTTCGCTTTCGGACTTTGCTTGGAAGAGTTTTTTGAAGTGAGCAAGCCCCTTTTCGGTTTTGACGAGAATCATCAATCCATCCGTATCTTTATCCAGCCTGTGAATCAATCCAGCCCTCACAAAATTCCCCACGCTTGGGAGATTTTTATAGCGATGGTACAAAAAACCAACCACAGATGGCTGTCCCACATCTCGCATACTATTTGGGTGAGAGAGGACTCATTTGGGCTTGTGTATGATGAGATAGTCATCAGCTTCTCTCACGATAGTGATGCTGATCGCAGGAGCTTCATCAAGCATTTCTGTGGACAAGTATCTTTCGAGATTGTCGATGATTATAGTATTTCAAGTTTTGAGTTTGTGGGATTTTTTGATGGGTTGGGAGGGTTTCTGCGGACCCTCCTTTGTTTTTCCTCCATCCAAGGGAGGAGCTCCTCCTTGCAAGAAGGGTTTCCCACTTTCTATACAAACCCCTCCCCTAGAAATAATATGCTCAAAAAAACTCCTCGAATATGGAAACACACTCGCCAAGTATTTATCAATTCTTTCTCCATGTCACTGGTAATTTAATACTTCCATGGTAAATATAGTATCATATAAGAATAAAGCTTGCGGTCAGTGTGAGACCTCGTCATTGCGCCTGTACCGATCACTCGGCAAGCGAAGCGTGGCAATCTCAGAGTACCCTCCTTGCAAAAAGGGGTCCCTCTCCAGCAGAACGAAGTGACAAGGTGGTCAAAGATCCCGATATGATCGTGAAGAGGGAAAACAAGTGTGATGGAATCTCCACAGAGATTGCTTCATTTCATTCGTAATGACCCATTCCTAACTCTCCATCCCAACCATATCACTTTTCTCAAAAAAAACAAGTCAACCCGACATTTAGTGTCCAAAAATTTGTATTTTCTAAAAAAAGCAGTATCATTGACAATGAAACTTTTAATTTGTCGCACCGAGAGTAATGACCGACACTCAAGGACAGGCCTTCCCAGGAATGGGCTACCCACCTATCCAGCCGCCCACACAGGCACCAGTTCAAGTACCTTCACAAGCTCCTGCTCCACAGGTAAATCCTTTTTGATTTGTGGGAAATATGGTAAATACGATGGCAAATACGATGTGAAGTGTAACCAATACGATGACAAATATCGCAGGCCAAGCAATACCTACTTTTTCCGCAACTCCACAACCAGCCTCACCTACTTCAGCCACACAGCCCAAAGAGGGGATTGCTGACAAAATCATAAACGGACTGATCAGATTTATAGCAAAGCTAGCAGGACAGCCAGATCCTACGACAGGACTAGGCGTAAAACCAGCCCAACAGCCTCAGCAAATACCTATGGCGCAGTGACAAATTCTATATCAGCCTATGCCTTGAGTACAGCAGGTACCTGGAGTGCAACAAATGCCT
>DYNZ01000021.1 GCA_020720805.1 Leptospira biflexa
CGCTGACACTAGTCCATCCGTGGACGTCGCATGAACAGTTGCAGGATACCCTGACCGCATGGCGTTGCCTTGCGTCGGGTAATGCCAGGTCGTGGTATTACCAACGTCCTTTTGGCACAAAGTCCATTGCAAACAGTAAATACTGGCTAAAGGGTGCGTCGACATCGCTGGCATTGCCTTGCGATATCCGAAAACCAAAATGCCTTTAGTCTAAGTAATCAGGAAGAGGAAAAAAGGTCTTGCAACTTTTTCCGTCGGAAAGAATTCAATCAATAGGGATAACCGCCCCAGATTAGGAGTACCGGTACTTTGTCTATGTCAACTGATCATATAAAAATGCTTTGCGATATCAGTGAGCTCAGCGCCCTCTTTGCCGAAGATAGCCTGGAAGAGCTTCTTCAGAAGGTCGTGGATATGGTTGCGGACCACATGCGAGCCCAGGTCTGTTCCATCTATTTGTATGACGATCACAGCGATATGCTGACACTGCGGGCAACCCGGGGCTTAAAATCAGAATCCGTTGGTCAGGTGCAGCTGCGCAGCGGAGAAGGTCTGGTTGGTATCGCCTTTTACGAGAAGAAATCGATTTGCGAAGCAAGCGGTAGCTCGCACCCCAACTTTAAGTTTTATCCAAATATCGATGAAGAGCTGTATGATGCCTTCTTGGCCGTTCCAATTTTGCGCGGTCAGATTGGCATCGGCGTGCTGGTTGTGCAGCGCCGCAAAGGTGATTCTTTTACCGAGCAAGACCAGATGGCGTTGAAGGCAACTTCTTCCCAGCTTGTTTCCATGTTGGAAAATATTCGCCTTCTTTTTCATAGCCGAGATCGCCAAAAACCCTACTCCTTTAAGAGAGAGGAGGTAACCAGCCCTGAATTTCACTCCTACCGCTTTATGAAAGGACGGTCTGGCTCCTCTGGGGTAGCCTATGCCGGTACGATAGTTCTGGGAGCGGGCAATGCGGAAAAACCGCTATTTGATGTTTCTCAGGATTCAGGAATTGATAGTGTGAAATTTGAGGAAGCAATTGTCAGAACAGAACGACAGTTGGATAGTCTGCAGGCCGCCGTAGAAGAGCGGCTTTCAGACGCTGCTTCGCTTATTTTTGGATCTCATCTGCTTATGTTGAAAGACCCCAGTTATGTAGGTTCGATGCGTGAATTGATGCGGAGAGGAGTTCATCCTGTAGCAGCAGTACAGCAGATCTATCAGCAATACCTCGCGATTTTTGAAAAAAGCGAAGCTCCTATGATTCGGGAAAAGGTGCAGGATATTAAGGATCTGACAACCAGGCTGATGGACAACCTGATTGGTAGCAGCCGCGAGGAGCAGTATATCGCAGATCATATCCTGATTGCACGCGAACTTTTACCCTCGGATCTGCTTCGGTATTCTGCGGAAAATGTTAAAGGTGTAGTACTAGTTAGCGGGGGAGTCACCTCCCATGTCTCCATCCTGGCCCGCTCTCTGCAGCTACCCTTGGTAATTATCAATGACGCCTCTTTGCTGCGCATTCCGCCTGAGACCCCTGTGATCGTAGATGCGGACAGCGGCGCTATCTATCTTCATCCCGCAGCCGACCTTCGCACAAGAATGCTGGCTCAGGAGGATAAAAAAAAGACAATGACTGGGACGCAGGATCTTGGTCGTTGCCAAACCAGGGATGGTCGCCAGATCTCCATCATGATCAATGTGAACCTGATATCGGATGCGGATGTTTTATCATCTGGAGAGATTGATGGAGTAGGTTTGTATCGTTCTGAATTTCCTTTTATAATCCGCCATAACTTTCCCTCGGAAGAGGAACAGTTTTTTATCTATAGCCGGTTATTGAAAAAAATGAGAGGGAAACCGGTCACATTTCGTACTTTGGATATTGGCGGTGATAAAATTCTTTCCTATTATGAATTTCCGCATCAGGAAAATCCATTTCTCGGTATGCGCTCTCTCCGTTTTTCGCTCTCCCATAAAGAGATCTTCAAGCAGCAGATACGGGCTATCCTGAGAGCAGGAGCCAACCATGATATCAAGATTATGTTTCCCATGGTTGCCTCCCTGGATGATATCTATGAGTGCAAAGAGGTTTTGCAGAAATGCCAGCAAGAGCTTTCTGCCGAGGGAGCGGCGTATCACCACACCCCTCCTTTGGGCGCGATGATTGAGATTCCTTCTACGATTCCCATCATCGATGATCTGGCAAACGAGCTTGACTTTCTATCGATAGGTACCAATGACCTGATTCAATACACGCTGGCAGTGGATCGAACCAACGAAAAGGTCTCGGATTATTATATTCCCCATCACCCGGCGATCCTACGCTCTCTGAAAAAGATTGCTGAGGCTGGCATCAAGTATGGTAAACCCGTTTCTATCTGCGGTGATATGGGTGCAAAAGAGCAATATATTCCGTTTTTGATCGGAATTGGAATCACGATCCTCAGTATGGATAGCTACTCTGTTCGTAGATCCAAGGAGTTGGTCTGTCGACTAGATAGCGAGGAGTGCGCGCATCTGGCCGAGAAAATGCTGGCTGCTTCCACTATCCGCCAGGTAGAAGCCAGTATGCTGGAAGCAGAGCTGATTCCCACGCTCGGATTATAGCTTAGGCATGCGGAGCGAGCATATCCTCAGCCCGGACTGTCTTGTCAAACTCCTCACCACTTAGCAGCTTTAAGTTGAGCGCCGCCTCTTTGAGAGTACATCCATGGGCGTGGGCATATTTTGCGATTTTAGCCGCATTATCATAGCCTATCACCGGATTCAACGCAGTTACCAGCATGAGAGAATTTTCTACATGCCTGGAGATTACGCTGGTATTCGCCTGGATACCCGAGACCGCATGATCGGCAAAACTCATGCATGCATCGCCAAGTAACCTGATGGAATGCAGAATGTTATGAATGATAAGGGGCTTAAACACATTCAACTCAAAATTACCGGAGGCGCCTCCGATGGCGATGGCGGTGTCGTTTCCGATCACCTGAGCGCATACCATCGTCATTGCCTCGCTTTGGGTGGGATTCACCTTGCCCGGCATGATGGAGGATCCTGGTTCATTCTCAGGTAAAATCAGTTCCCCGATACCACTACGCGGGCCGCTTGCCAGCCAGCGGATATCATTGGCTATCTTCATCAGATCTGCAGCTAAGGTTTTGAGGCAGCCGCTCAGATGGAGCAGCGCTCCGTGACCAGAAAGGGCTTCAAATTTATTGGAGGCGCTGCGAAAGGGGAGCGCTGTAATCTCAGCGATGGCAGCGGCGCTCTTTATCGCAAAATCAGGGTGCGTATTCAATCCAGTGCCGACCGCCGTGCCACCTAGGGCCAGTTCGTAGATTCCCTCCAGGCTCGACTGGATACGATCGATACTATGGCGGACCATGGATACATATCCAGAAAACTCCTGCCCCAGAGTGAGGGGAGTGGCGTCCATCAGATGCGTCCTGCCAATTTTGACGATGGAGGCAAATTCCCGCTCCTTTTGCTGTAGGGCGTTGTGCAGGGTATGCAGGGCTGGTAGCAGTTTGTGGACGACCTGTTCTGCTGTAGCGATATGCATGGCTGTTGGAAATGTATCATTAGAACTCTGCGCTCGGTTGACATCATCATTGGGGTGAATTGGTTTTTTGGAACCGATTGTTCCGCCAGCGAGCTCTATGGCTCTATTGGAGATTACCTCATTGGCGTTCATGTTGGTTTGGGTGCCGCTGCCGGTTTGCCACACTACCAGAGGAAAATGGTCATCGAGTTTGCCGGAGATGACCTCATCCGCGGCCTGTTGAATCCAGGCACATTTCTGCCGGTCGAGCCATCCGATCTTCTCGTTGGCTATAGCAGCCGCTTTTTTAAGAATGCCAAGAGCTCGGATCATCGCCCTGGGGAAGCGGTCCGAGCCGATTTTAAAATTTTCGAATGAGCGCTGGGTTTGCGCTCCCCAATAGCGGTCTGAGGCTACCTGGATATCGCCCATTGTATCCGTTTCGATGCGAAACATAATGTCTCCTTGTATTTAGGAATTATAACTATTTAATTGTAGACATAATTTGCTTCCTGGGTTCATAGGATTTCTCTTCTGGAAAAGAAATCCATCATCCAGAGAATTTATTTTTTTTGCGGTGTCATGAGTGGAAAAATGCTTTGCCAAATCAGACAAGCATTTTTTCTTATACCGGATAAGGAATTTTACGATTACCATTTGGGGAGGAAGAACATGAGACCAATGCTGCAAAAAGCGATGGAAGAAGCATTTGCCGGTGAGTCTATGGCTCACATGAAATATATGATTTTTAGCGATATCGCCAAAAAGGAGGGTTTTCCCAATGTTGCCAGACTTTTTGAAGCGACAGCATACGCTGAATTAGTCCATGCGACGAACCATGCCAAAACATTGGATATACCTAAGGATACCAGCGGCAATCTCCAGACTGGTATGAATGGAGAAAATTTTGAAGTGGATGAGATGTATCCAGCTTATAAGGCGCTAGCAGAGCTCTATGGAGATAAAAAAGCGGACAAGTCCATTGTGTATGCTTTAGAGGCTGAAAAGATCCATGCGCAGTATTACCAGGACGCCAAAGCTAAAGTGGACGCAAAACAGGATATTAGCGACGAGAAGATCTATGTTTGCCCCGTGTGCGGATACACCCATATTGGCACACCGCCAGATGACAAATGTCCGGTATGTAACATTCCCAAAGAGAAATATGAAATTTTCTAAACTGGATCGGATTTCTACTCTATTGGTATTTAAGGATAAGGAGAGGGCTTGATATGGGTAAAAAAGGAATTTCCATCGTCAAAGGTATTGAGGTCAGCGAAGTTATAATGCTGTTAAACAAAGCGTATGCTGATGAATGGCTGGCCTATTACCAGTATTTTATCGAAGCCAAAGTTGTCTCTGGGGTGATGAAAGATGCTGCCATTGTGGAACTAAACCAGCATGCAGCTGACGAGCTTCGTCATGCGACAATGGTAGCAGATAGGATCATCCAGTTGGGCGGCTCGCCTATTCTGCATCCAGACCAGTGGGTCAAACAGGCGAATTGTGCTTACGAAGCCCCGGAGAATCCGAATGTAATGGCTATCCTGGAGCAATCGATCCGCGGCGAACAGTGCGCAATTGCGGTTTATTCCCGCCTTGTGGAGCTAACGCAAGGAAAGGATGTTGTCACATATAATATCGCTTCGCAGATCCTTGGCGACGAAGTGGAGCATGAGGAAGACTTGCAGGCTCTATATGAGGATATCCAGGGACTCCTTGAATCCCTGAAAAGGTAGATCAATATCTGTATGGGCTCAACTAAACTGGTAGGGTGATGAGAACTCTGCCCATATCTGTCTTTGAAGATAGGTGCAAGGGCAGAGCTTTTTTGACTTGGGCTCTGATTTTCTCTTCCATCTCTTTTTCCAAAAAGACATCGTGGATCTCCCCTGTTGACTCTTCGTATAAATGGTGATGGGGCGTACCATTGGTGTCGTAAATCGTGGCGCCGCTTTGGATGTCAAACTTCTGCATCAATCCATAACGCAAAAACAGATTGATGGTGTTAAAAATGGTCGCTCTTGATACATAAGGGAGGCTGGAATTGACCATCTCGATTAGCTCTGATGTGTTTAGATGTCTTTTCTCTTTTAGTAACAGATAACCTAAATCAAGCCTTTGCCTTGTCAGGCTTACGCCATTTTTCTCAAAAAAAACCCGCAAATCATCTTTATTTTTTATTGTTTTTTCCATTCTTTATCATCGTATCTTTGCAAGCCAGAAATGTATTTTAGATGCAATATAAGTAAACGAGGATGTTTTTTCCATTCTTTTTTATCCATTTTGAAAAAAAGCGATCCAGGCTCAACTTATGTTCATAATCGCCAGAAAAAAGAATCGCTGAATCCAGGCAAGCATTTTTTGGGTTGTTAGCTAATTCAATGTATTACATGGAAAATGTTTGTAAATGTTTACTTATTTGGTCTTTGTCTCTTTTTGCCTCCAAAAAGCGACGAAAAACCACAATTCACCGCTCCTTCGCCATCGTGGCGCCCGCGGTGCCTCGCCGCTTCCTAAGGCCATCCCGACCTACAGGGTGTAGGAAGTGCCGCGTAGAACAGGCAGCTTTTTGTGACATCCCGACTACAGGATGTAGGAGGTGCAGCTGTGATAGGCCGACATTTGTCACACCTCCTGTGCTGTCGGCAGGTCAAATGAAAGGTGCCATCCATGGCACCGTTTGACATGAAAACATCCTGTTTTCAAAATGCTGCTCTGTCAAATCCGGGTCGATTTTTTGCCGTCCTGGCAAAATCGACACATGAGCAATACTGCTTTTCGTACTCCTCACCTCCTGTGAGTCGAAAACTAATTTCTTTATGGTATTATTTTGTTTCTATCATGGAGACCCTAATGTGAAATGTGCTGCATAAGTATTTCAACCGAGTGCTCCGTTTGCTGACCGGAATTCTGTCAAAAATGGTGTTGACCAGGCAATATTATTTCGATAATGGTGCTATACTACGCGGAGGGAAGCTCCACCCAAAAGTGGCTTATTACGTATTTTTAAGAACATATAAGGGATACTGTTTATGAGAAAATTCCTTTCCGTCGCCATATGTTTGACTGTGTTTTTATCCATTAGCTTATCGGCTCAGCAACAAAAGCCGACTCAGACGAAGAATTCTAATACGGAATCACCAGCAAAGAGTGTTGCGCAAAATGGTCCCAAGCCGGATTTGGATTATGTGATACTGATGGGGGGGCTGGATGAGGTGAAAAGAGCCCTGAAGGCAGGAGCAGAGCTGAATAAGCTGGATATGTTTGGAAATTCTCCTTTGATGAACGCAATTTTTTCCGGAAAGATGAAAATTGCCAGGTTTCTCGTCAAATCTGGCGCCAATACCAATATTCGCAATAAGAATGGTTTGACTCCGCTTTTGGTTGCTATCTACACAATGGGCTCTGTGGTGGACAAACTTGAATATTATATTCTGATCCAGGAGCTTTTGGAGCATAAAGCGGATCCGAATGTGAAAACCATGAACCAACGGACACCGATGGATATTGCCAGAACCTCCTTTTCAAGCCCCGATTATCGCCTGCTCACCATTTTAGCGCGTTATGGCGCTCAATAGTTTTGAACTTTTTCCATTTTATTGATAAAACTGTTCCAAAAGTTCTATTTTTTATTGCCAGAATTGCTTTCCTTTGGCAGTTTTCCCTGAAATCAAGATCAGTAAGAGCAAGGGGTTATGCATGGTTTGGTTTTTGTTTGGTATTTCTGCCGTAGTTTTTTTAGCTTTAGCTCTGATGTACTTCAAAAAACAGAAACAGTCTGGAAGCCAAGACCCAGAAGGAAGGGATTCTATGCACCATGATGACAATGACGGCAGCATTCGGTCTGCTGATCCAGGAGATCTGATCTCCATAGAGGCAATCTCTGATCTTTCCAAGGATTATAAGGAGATTGTTTTTGAAGTTCGTAACCGCAATCGATATGAAAGCGATGGGGAGCAGTGGTTTGAGTATGTCGGTCAGGTGGGTGACATCACCTACTATATCGAATGGGTTGAGGAGGATGAATTGGTCATCACCGGCACATCTTCAAGAGATCGATATAAACTCTCGGATATTGGAGCCACGGAAGAGGATCTGGCTCGGATGGATGAGGATGAATCCGATGAAAATTATATTATGTTTAAAGGTAAGAAATTTTTTTATGAATCCTCTGGAGAGGTCTTTTTCTATAAGAACGGGAAAGGCGGAGCTGAGGGTTTTTACCTCTGGGATTTTATTAGCGAAGAGGGCAGAGAGATGATCAGTGTAGAGAAGTGGGAGAGTGAACCTTTCGAGATCCACCACTGCTTTATTATATCGCCAGATCATATTCAGGTTGTGAAGCGCTAAAAGCGAGTTGGGAGGATTAGATGAATCGTAAAGTCTGGAAACTGTTAATCATAGGATCAGGAGTGCTGACGGTGTTGCTTCTTGTTGTCGCCCTGTTAAGCGGAGGTTTACCTGATACCGCAAAAAAGATGGCAAAAAGAGAGATTGAATTTTCCCAAAAAGAGTCGGCCAAGCTTAAGGAGGCTACTCTCTCTCTGCAAAAATCGGTGGAAGGCAATGCTGAGTACCTCCAGCCTATTGCTAAGCGTGAAGAGTGGATTGGTAAAATGCAGGCTTTTGAGAAATCCTATGCTGGCGAGATGTCAAAGTTTCAAAGCGCCGCAGAAAAGATCTTAAAGGAGAATCGAGAAAAAGATGCGATTTTGCTTTATCAGTTAATTTCTCAACACAGAGCCATGCGTATCAAAACCATCAATGAAGTTGCGGCGATTACAAAAAAAGCTGAAAGAGCGCTCTACTACAAAACAAATTATCAGGATTTGATGAAAAGGGCTCAGGAGGATTTCAAGTATATCGAGGCGTATGATCTCTTACCAGTAAAACTCCAGATTAATAAAGCGCAGCTTGATTGGCCATTGAAAAAAATGGATCTTGCCAGTAGGTTTGCAGCTATGAATGAATATAAAAATCAAGCGCGGGAGTTCTGGAATTTTATTCAAAAAAGTGATCAGCAAAAGCCTAAACCTTATGAGATGATTGGCAATTATGCTGACAGGCTGGAGGAGTATAAGAAAAACATAGACATTGCCACAAGAGAGTTAAGTCAACTTGTTTCTCAGCTCTACTATTCTCTCTCTGTTATGCTGACCGATATGCGCACATCTGGCTCTCAGTATGAGCATCAGTACCAAATAATCAAAATATTTTCGGATAATACCAGCAAAACGGAAAATAACTGGGTAAAAATAGATCGTGTGCAATATGACAAAAACCGGAACCAGCTTGGAATGACGATTAAAAGCAAAGCTATCGGGTTGTACGATTTTGAGGCCTCGCAGTACGCCTCGCCTCCTGGTTACAATTATGTTGGCGATCAACGATACGGTCAATGGCAGCGTGATAGTAGCGGGAATTCCTTTTGGGCATTTTATGGTCAGTATGCCTTTATGAGAAATCTTTTCTGGGGAAGTCAATATTATTCACCTATATATAGATCGGATTATCGTACTTATGAATCGTACCGCTCTAGTGGGCGTACCTATTATGGTAGAACCGCCACGGGATCGCCTAAATATGGCACTACCGGAACCCACACACGGACGAAATATTCAAGTTCATCGTATATGACGACAAGATACGCGAAATCAAGCTCTTCCTCCTCCAGTGGATATAAGAGTTATCGCGGTTCAAGTTATAGCGGCAGCCGCTCAGGCGGCCGGTCTGGAAAGTAGCCAGCAGGAGGAAAACAATGGAAATATTTTTGGAAATTATGAAGTCTCTGCCGCTTGCATTTGTTTATGTGGCTTTGGCCATTATTATTCTCGCCCTGGCAAAGATTTTTAAGGAATTTTTAACGCCCTATAAAGTAGCAGAAGAGTTAACGGAAAAGGATAACCCTGCCCTGGGTCTTTCCATAACAGGGTACTATCTGGCAGTATTCATTATTTTTATTGGTGTCATATTTCATCCTATGGCTACTGATACAGATGTGACCACCCTTGATTTTCAGCTGGTACTCCATGACTTGGTTCTCACTCTTTTTTATACCACTTTTGGCATCATCCTTTTGAATGCAGCCTACTACATTGTCGACAAAGCTTTATTGCCGAAGTTTAGCACCAAGAAAGAAATTATTGAAGACAGAAATGTGGGCACGGGGGCTGTTGAATTTGGTAGCTATATTTCAACCGGTCTGATTGTGGCCGGCGCGATCAATGGAGAAAGTACTGGCCAGTGGTGGTTTGGCATTTTTACCAGTCTCGTCTTCTTTGTTTTAGGTCAATTGGTGCTGATTTGTTTTGCCTTTATCTACCAGAAGGTAACCGCGTATGATATTCATGACGAGATCGAGAAAGATAATATCGCGGCAGGTGTAGCATTCGGCGGAAATATGATTGCCATCAGTATCCTGGTGTTAAAAGGAATTGCAGGGACATTTCCTGGTTGGGATGAAGCGTTGATACGTTTACTCGTCTGGTCGATTATAGGTTTTATCACCCTGATGGCTTTTCGCTGGATTATAGATCTGCTGTTTGTGCCAAACGCGACAATTTCAGAAGAGATCTCACGCGACAAAAACATTAATGCCGCTTATCTGGAATCAAGTATTCTCATTGGTATCTCTCTAGTTCTTTTCTTTGTCTTTTAAGAGACTGCAAGTAGCCTTATGACCGGACAGCAGCGCATCGCTAAGTTTATTTTAGTCTCTTCGATGCTGATCATGGGCGCCTGCGGCCTGATGTATGAGTATGTGCTGTCCGTGATGGGTAATTATCTTATGGGAACCTCCCATGAGCAGATATTCATCATCATTGGCCTGATGTTATTCGCGATGGGTATTGGTTCTCTGACACAACGGATATTTACGGGATATCTGCTAGAAACTTTTTTACTTATCGAAATTTTTATCGGGCTTTTAGGAGGGTATAGTGGGATTGCTATTTACGCGGCCCATGCCTCCTGGGAGTCCTTTGAGATTATTCTCTATTCTTTTGCGTTTCTTGTCGGCGCCCTGATCGGTATGGAGATTCCGGTTCTGATCCGGATCAACGAGCAGTATTCAGAGTCTTTGCGCGTAAATTTGTCTGAAATTCTCTCTATGGACTATATCGGCAGTCTGCTGGGCGCATTCCTGTTTACCTATGTACTGTTGCTTCATTTTTCTCTGGCCAAAATAGGCTTTTTATTGGGTCTGGCTAATGCTTCCCTTGCGCTTTTGGGGATAATTTTTTTCTGGAAATTAATGTCATGGCGCTATGTTGTGGCGGCGTTTCTGGTTTTTGTGATACCAGCGTTGATGGCAGGATATTTTTTAGCGGATGATTGGTCTTTGCAGATAGAACAGCGTTATTATCGCGATCCGATCGTCTTTCGCAAAACAACAAAATTTCAGCATATCGTTTTGACGAAACGAGCAGATCGGGTCAATCTGTATTTGAATGGTCATTTGCAGCTCTCCAGTATGGATGAACATATCTACCATGAGTATCTGGTTCATGTTCCCATGCAGCTTGCCTCTACAAGAAAACGGGTACTGGTTTTAGGCGGCGGCGACGGCATGGCTGTGCGGGAAATCTTAAAGTATTCTGACGTCGAGCAGGTTGTTTTAGTAGATATCGACCCTGGCGTTACAGAGCTGGCCTCCAAACAGAAGGATCTGGTTGCGCTCAATAATGGTTCGCTGCGCGACGCCAAGGTAGTAAAAATTTCTCCCCGCGGTGTGAAGCCTGGAGAGGTAAGCGATTTAGGTATTATCAATCGTCGAGATATCGCTTTTCTGGATCATCATCTCTACCCGGTAGCGAAAATTCATTTGGTGCATCTGGATGCAGATCAATTTATTGCCAACGTTGAGGGGAAATTTGATATCGTTATCATCGATTTTCCTGACCCGGGAATGCTTGAATTGGCGAAGCTCTATTCGCTGGATTTCTATCGAAATCTGAACAAGCGTCTTCACCCCCATTCTCTGGTATCTATGCAATCGGGAAGCCCTTTTTATACCAGAGAGGCTTTTCAGTGTATCGGTAAGACCATGGAGCGCTCGGGTTTTCATGTTTTACCATATCATGGGTCAGTACCCAGTTTTATGGGAGATTGGGGGTGGCATCTGGCTGTGCCTGCAACGAGGTCAATTGCGGAGATAAAGGCAAAAATTGCAGATATGGCAAAAATCTCTGTCTCTACCATTTTTATAACAGCAGAAGTTCTGCGCGCAAGTTTTGTTTTTGGAAAGAATTATTTTTCAGGCGGCGAAGAGATCCGTATTAATACAAAAATGAATCCCATTTTGGTGCACTACTATAAAAATTCCTGGAAGAAATGGTAACATTTTTTTCAGAAGATTCCATAAACATTGCTAGGGAATCATTAGGAAATTTTGCCTTTTATTTTTTCCAAGCTTTTTTCTTTTTCCACGCAGGGATTGCTTGCAGGGACGCAATAATATTTTGATAACTTCTGTAACGGCTGGCGCATAATCGATTTTCTTGCAAAAGTGTGCTGATTGCGCAATCAGGCTCATGCAGGTGGGTGCAGTTAGGAAGATGGCACTTTCCCTGCAACCATTTCATCTCCGGAAAAAAATGCTGAATGTCACTTGTCGTTATTCCGGATAGACCAAACTCTCGGACGCCAGCAGTATCAATAATCTGACCTGTGCCGTCTAACGCGTACATGACAGCCCTGGTTGTGGTGTGCTTTCCCTTTCCGATCCTCTCGTTTACTGCTGCGGTATGGATATGGGTAAGTCCTGTTAATCGGCGGATCAATGTTGATTTGCCAACGCCGGATGAACCCATTATGACCCAGCGTTTGCCAGCTAGGTACTGTTGAAAGTTAAGCCACTCCTGATGGTCAGATAGCTGGGCTACATCACCTGCGCTACTGATGGAAAAATTGGTATAACCGATTTGCTGGTAGCAGCTTTGGAGATTCTGCCACTCTTCGATTGCCTCTGGTTTCATCTTATCCTGAAGATCCATTTTTGTCCAGATCAGTACGGGTGGGATACTCTGGCTTTCCGCGAAAACCAGCAGACGATCTAAGAATCCGCTATGGATTGCTGGCTGGTGAATCGATTGGCATAAAAGCAAACCATCAATATTGGCGGCAATAACCTGATTTTTGTGAAATCTGGCGCCCGCTTCCTTTCGGGCAAAGCTATTTCGACGTGGCAGAATGCGTGAAATGACAAGGTGGCGCTCCGGCGTTTCTGTATATTCTACAATATCGCCCACTACGGGCTTGTTGTCCTCCAGCGCCATGCTATCGGACAGGGAGCTGCGCATAAATCCAAGTCCTTTGGGTGCTCCTATTTTTGCCTGCTCTGGTAGCGGCTCAATAGAGCACTGCAGACGAAAATTTTCTGTGACAGTTCCAAGCCATATTTTTTCAGTCATTGGGTTCCATTTCATGTTTATTTAAAAGAAATACCTACGGTAAAAAAAGTCAATTCATTCCAAAATTATTGAATTGACAGCCAAAGTTTTTTTCTATAAAGGCTTTTTATGCGAAACTTTACGCAAATACACTGTCAACAGGTTGTTCCGTGAGCGGCCAATTTTTGCCACGCCAGGGAGAGTTTCTCTGGAGAAAAAGCGTGTTGAGCACCAATGAGAACCGGGTTGCATTGATTCAGGATGTTCTCAACGAGATTGGTCGGAATAAAATTGCTCCAGCATTGGAAGCATTTGAGGTGCATCTGATTTTGGATGAGGCGATTACCAATGGCATGGAACACGGCAATTTATGGAACCCCGATAAGGAGCTGTTGGTCGAGTTGTATCATGATAAAACCTTTTTATACCTTTATGTTCGCGACCAGGGTAGGGGCTTTGATAAAAAAATCATTTTAGAAAGATTACGAAAACCTCCGGATCTTTCACCGCGGGGCAGGGGCATTGTGATTATGCATAACTTTAGCCAGCTTGAGTGGAATGAATCGGGGAACGAACTGGTTCTCCAGTTAAAGATTGCAAACTAACCTCTTTTTGATTGCTTTCTGATCCCAAATTTGCTTTTTTGGCTTACTGAATTATCCCCAATGGAAGCAAAAATAGCATAACTATGGCAGATCTCAGCGTTACCCTACATAAACCCGTCCTCACTAAAAAAGATCTGGAAAATGTTCTCGATTCGTTAATCCAGGACAATCTGCTCACCGGTAATGTGAGTCGCCTATTGGAGTCATCTCTGGCTGACACAGTTCAAAAAAAATATGCTTTGACCTTTCCAAGTTTGGCGTCAGCTTTTTTTTCCATTTGGGGATCAATGGCAATTGAGCCAGGAGACGAGATTATCCTCCCCAGCTTGTATGGTCCAACCATAGTATCGACCTTAAAACTGTATCAGGCCAAGCCCGTTTTAGTGGACTTTGATAGAGAGGGCTTTTACTATAACGAAGAGAAATTGCTGGAAAGCTGCAATAGCAAAACCAGGGCTATTCTCGTACCGCATTTATATGGAGATATCAGGTTTCATTTTAGTTTATCGCAGATCCAGGAGAAATTTCCAAAGGTTTATATTATAGAGGAGCTTTCCGATTGTTTGGGGGCGGTTAGCGAAGTGGGCAATCCAATCGGCAAGGGAAGCAGCATCGCTTTGCTTTATCTGTCAGATCATAATATTATAACCACCGGGAATGGAGCGGCATTGATAACAGATAATCTGCGTCTTATTAACGCCTGGAAGTCGATGCGCCACACATCGATAGACCGAAATATGATAAAAAAAATGAGTAGCGAAGAGTTATCAAAATTAGATTTTTTTGATTTTCAGATGGCCGACTTCCAGGCGGCTCTTGCTCTGGCTCAGTTAAAAAACCTGGCAAAATTTAACCAAAGGCGTCAGGAGATAGCAAATCTGTACCGGCAGGTTCTTGCGAAGACTACCCATAAGTTTTTATCTAAGGAAGAGCAGCCAGTACCGCACCGTTTTCCCGTAGTGTTACAGGTGAGCCCGGAAGATGTGATTCAGCGTTTTCGTAAAAGAAAGGTTGAAATTGGTTACGGTACCTATTATCCCCTACACAGACTGTTCCAGATGGAAGATGACCTATGGCGACAGGCCGACAGGTTATACAATCGGGTTATTGAGCTACCATTATATCCTCAACTGAGTAAAAAAGAGGTTGATCTTGTTCTGGAAGTACTTAGTTCTCTGCCAGGTTAAAATTTTTTTGCTAATGGTTCTGTTTGCAGGTTGCTCGAATCGGCCGCAGTTACAGAACCCCGGACTATTTCAGGAAAAGAATCAAATTTTTCTGCGACCCCTCCTATCCAGACCTGCCTTTCAACCGTACCATATCCGACTGCATCGAGCGTTGATCCATGCTCTGGCGGAGCAGGGTCCATTTCGGTTAACAAATAGCGAGGAAAGCGCTGACCTCGTTTTGCAGGCCGGGGTTACATCTTACAATCTGGATGGAATAGAGCAAAGCTACGGTTACAATGCTGAATCCTATCTACTGCTGGAAGTAGCTCTCGAAATGCGTAGCCGCCATACGCATGGCTCCCGTGTTAGCCGGGTTATAGCCCTGGTTTCGCTCCAAACTGCCGCTTCCGGCACCTCTATTTTTGCAGATACACTATTGCAAAATCTTTTTGCTGAAGCCGGTATGAAGACTGCGGTGCAGGTTAGCTCCTATTGGTATAAATTATTGCAAAAAATTGATCATCCAGGTTTGGAAAAAAAGTAGCATCGGATCGTAAAGAGATGGATTAACCGGGAAAAAAATATGAATAGACCAGTGTTTAAAAAAGTTCAGGAAGTGTATCAATATCTCCTGAATGCCGCTGATAAGGTTGCGGCTTTTCAGTCAATTTCTCCGTTGCTATTACTAGAACAGGAAATTTATTACAAAGAGAAAATTGTTGAAATTCTGCGACAGGCTTATTCGAATCATCAGGTTGTTTTTGGTGACGAGCTAAGCGATGATAAAATAGCAGAGCTTGATGGACGTGGAGATCTTTTCTCGGTCGCTCCTTTGATTGTAATCCGCCAGGCGGATCAGTTGCCAGGGGCGCAAAAAGCGTATGCCGCAGGATTGTTGGCGCAAAAAATTGGGCCAGGGTTGAGTCTTGGGGAAAATTTGTTGATCGTTTCTCGGGAGCGTTCTTTGCCGTCTGTATTGCAGAAAAAGATCACTGAGACAGGAGTTGTTATCACATGTTGGCTGCTGTTTCCTGCTGAAACAGGCAGGTGGCTGGCTGATCGTCTTCGCCGTGAGAAAATTAATTTTAGCGCTGCGTCTCTGGAGATGATTCAGCAAAAAATAGGAAATGATCTGATGGGACTGGAGAATGCTGTATCAATCATCGCCGCTTATCTTCAATCCAGATCCGCAAATCAGCTCTCAATTGAAGATATCCAGGAGATTTTTCCTGATTTTGAATCTGGATCAGTGTTTGATTTTCTGGATGAAATTTTTCGTGGATCCTATCATAGAACCATAGCCATATTTCATTCATTGCTGGCTGGTGGTATCCCTATCCCCATGCTGGTTACGATGATCGCCAAAGAGTTACAAAAATTTTTTCAGGCGTTAGCTATGCAGTCTGATGGCAAATCTGAGAAGGAGATTGGCTCGATCCTATCTGTTCCTCAGTTTAAACAGAAAATTTTTTTTGAATCTCTCGCTGGTATCTCAAGGGAGCTTATAACATGGATGCTGGCAAGGCTGGCTGAACTTGATGTTGATTTTAAAAAGGGAAGAGTTGTTGATCTTGGATTTGAGCTAGAAAGGCTTTTTTACCTCATATCAGATAGAAGGCGGAGATAGGGAATGGAAAAGGAAAAAAATATATCGCGCAAAAGTCATGATTTCCAATTTTTCCTGGATAGGATTACAGGCTATTTCGATAAAAAAATTCTTTCGTTTTTTTCAGTTTATGACCTCGATGTTTTTATTTCTCAGCGTTATGAATTTATCCGCCAGAAGCTACCAGAAGATGAAATAAAATTAAGTATCATAAACCACGGTGTAGAGGATTATCACGCGAATAAAACAACTATTGAATTGCTTTGTGATGACCAGGAGTATCTGGTAGATTCCTTCCGTGAATTTTTTAAAAGAAAAGGATTGGATATATTTCTTGTCGCGCATCCGACGCTTACGCTTAGCCGGGAGATCGGTAGCGGCGAGCTTGTAAGTCTGCAGAATGGAAATCGCAATGAGCTTTATATCTATCTTGAGGTTAAGCAGCTTCCTCAGGAGGAGTTGCAATTGCTTGCAAACCAGATCAAGGAGCTTTGTTCTGAGATCCGTCTGGTTGTGCAGGATTGGCAGACTTTGTCTCAAAAGCTTTTTCATGATAGAGAACATTTTTTCCCGGCGGCAAAGAAAGTTTCGGATCTGCTGGAGTGGATTCTTGATCATAATATGATTGTGCTTGGAGCCGCTTTTTTGGAGGATAGAGAGCGTTCATTCGGAATTCTTCGTTCGGGAAAATATCGTACTGTTGTGCTTGATGTTTTAAACCGGGTAACAGAGGCTTTTTTGCAGCAAAAGAAAATCCAGGAATATCAATTTTTTTGCTATCATAGCGACTTGGTTACCAGCGTAGATAAGAACAGCGAATTAGTTTTTCTGTTTTTGAAGGGAGTGAATGGCTGGTTTGTAATCCTTGGCGATTTTACAATCAATGCCAAGGGATCTAAAATTGATCGATTGCCGATTGTATCAGACATTTTCCGGGATTTTCTGCGTTCCATGGGCAGTCGAATGGGCAATCATTCTTTGCGTACAGCCAGAACGATATTCAATTTGCTGCCATTAGAAATAAAATTTACTCTTCCATTGGCTGGTTATGAAGAGGTTTTTCAATTTTTATCTCAGGTTTATTTTTATCCAAGGTTAACAATCAATATAAGCTGGTTTGGGGAACGACGGGCATTGCTTATCTGTACAGTTCCGGAACACCTTTTTCAAAGCACCATGACAGCCCGAATCAAGGAGCTATGTCAGGATTTTTTTCTAGATAGCGAAATCAGGCTTTATGTTCAATTTGAAACAGCTATAGTTAAAATATTTTTAATGATACATCTGTTTCATTCAAAAATTGCAATTTATAGAAAGGATTCTGAGGACTTTTCAAATAAAGTTATACGAGAGTTGCAGGGATGGGATGAATCCATGCGCATCCTGATGCAGGAACGTTTTTCTACCCCAGAGGCGCGCTATTTTAGTGGTTATCTCTTCGACTGGAATTATAAAAATAACAGCTCTGTGCAGGAGGCAATTCTGGATTTGGAAAATTCTCGTTTATTGAATGATCAGAAATATTCGATACGTATTTCCAGGGACAATGGAGATAGAATTTTGAGAATCCTAGCGACAGAGCCTTTGAATCTGTCGGATATGTTGCCTGTTCTGAGCTCTTTTGGGCTGCAGGTTGGACGGGAAACTACCGCCAGTCGTCTGGCTGATTCAGTCTTCGTCTATCTGTTTCAAATTGTGAACACCCAGGATATTCCAAATGAGATTCAATTCTGTGATGCTTTGCTATATAGTTTTTTGAAAATTATTCCGGGAGATATGTTGAATTCAGTGCTTTTATCTATCGATATCCATTGGAATGAGCTGATGATCTTAAAAGCTATGCGTGCTTATATCCTGCAAACGATGCCTGCATGGTCTCATTATTCCATAACAGGAGTGCTATTGCGATATTTTCAGTTTAGTATGAATTTGGTTTATTATATGCGAGCTGTGCATCTGTTGCAGAACGCAACTCTTTCAAAAAAAATTGCAAATGAATTGCAGAGCAATCTTGAGCTGGCGAAAAATGTTTCTGAGGATCAAATCATGCGGCAGTTATTAGGAGTTGTGTTGGCTATTCAGCGCTGCAACTGTAAGGAAGTCATGGAGAAAATTGAAAAAAAATTTTTTCGTATTCCCGAAGACTATTATCTATCCGTCAAGATAGCCTCATTGAAAATTCCGTATTTGCCTAAGCCTCGGCCAATGTTTGAAATTTTTGTATTCGCACCCCACATGCGAGGTATCCACCTGCGGGGTGACAAAGTGGCTCGCGGCGGAATCCGCTGGTCTGACCGTTCTGATGATTTGCGTCTGGAGATACTTGGTTTGATGAAAACTCAGATGGTCAAGAATGCTGTCATAGTGCCATCAGGATCAAAGGGAGGATTTGTTATCGATAAACCATCGTTAGAAAAATCTGAATTGCAGAATCAGGCCGTACTGGCTTACCAAACCCTGATCCAGGGAATGCTCGATCTTAGCGATAATTATGACGCCAAAGATGAAAAATGTTTTTCCGGCGTCCGCCTGGACTCTTTTGATCCCTATCTCGTTGTCGCTGCTGATAAAGGAACAGCAAATTTTTCCGATATTGCAAATCAGATTTCCAGTCAAAAAAATTTTTGGCTTGGAGACGCTTTTGCTTCCGGCGGGTCCAGCGGCTACAATCATAAAAGTTTTGGCATAACGGCAAGAGGAGCCTGGGAATCGGTAAAGCGTCATTTTTATAATCTGGGAATTTCCCTAAAAAAAGAGTTTTCTGTGATTGGTATCGGCGATATGTCAGGAGATGTCTTTGGCAATGGTATGATATATTCGGATAGGATCAGGCTGATTGCAGCGTTTAACCATAGTCATATTTTTTTGGATCCCAATACTGATGCTACTATTTCCTTTGCGGAAAGAGTGCGACTTTTTCACGAAGGCAAGGGAGGTTGGGAACATTACAACCGTTCATTGATCAGCAAGGGGGGAGGTGTTTTTGCAAGAGAAGAGAGGTCGATCCCTATATCCCCCGAGGTTCAAGATGCGTTGGGAATCAAGGAGTCTGCGCTCAGCGGGCCGGAATTGATTCAATATATTTTGAAAGCTCCTATAGATCTATTTTTAAATGGTGGTATCGGCACTTACATCAAAGCCTCAGATGAAGCTAACCAGGATGTGGGGGATAAAGCCAACGATGCTGTCAGAATAAGCGCTACTGATTTGAGGGCAAAGGTAGTTGCTGAGGGGGGTAATCTCGGATTCACGCAAAAAGCGAGGATCGAGTATGCACAGAAGGGAGGGTCAATATTTACAGATGCTCTGGATAATTCTGGTGGCGTGGATATGTCTGATCACGAGGTGAATATTAAAATTGCATTGGCAGAACTGCTTCATCTCGGCAGGATAAAAAATCAGCAGAGGCGTAATCAGGTTTTGGATAAGATCGGCCAATCTGTAGCGCTGCATGTCTTGCAAAATAATTTTTCTCAGGCACTAGCTGTATCCGTTGATTTTGCGCGATCCCGCAGTATGGGAACTCCTTTTATCGATGTAATCGAATTTCTGGAATTGAAAAAATTGCTCGATAGCCGAGTTGAACAGATCCCTGACAGAGCGCAGTTGCTGCTTTATCGCGAAAAAGGAATACCGAAACCAATTCTGGCTCTCCTGTTTGGTTATGCCAAAATATTTCTCAAGAAAACGTTGTTGGAAAATCCCAGGTTTCAGGCAAGCGATTTTTCTTCCCAATTTTTGGAATATTTCCCAGATTATCTGGTAAAAAATTATGGAAAGGATCTTTTTTACCATAAGCTGCATCGAGAAATTACCGCAACGGTTTTAACGAACCAGTTGATCAACTTTTTGGGGTCAGCTGCCCTAGTTGAAATAGCGACGAACTCCGACAACGCAATCACTTCAGTTTATAATTTTTTTGCGCTGGATAGCGCTGTAAACGGTAAACTGATAAGAAAAAATCTTTTTGGGTTGCAGGAAGATGTCGCAGCAGATATCTTCGAAGGTCGCATGATTGCCCTCAGCTCTTCCTTTCAGAATGCTCTTGCCTTTTTGTCGCGTCGTCAAGTCGCGATCAGTAAAGAGGATGTAACTGTTTTGAAAATTTTATTGACTAAGTTGTTTGAAAACGGCAGGTTGTCAAGTGGCGATGTTATAACAGGCAGCTCTGTGGACATTCCGTTTCAAAGTGCTCTTGGTTTGATGGTCGTTGTCATGTTCCTCTACCATGAAAAATACCGGAGCCATGATATCCCGAAAAAGGTGAGGCAGAGACGAGACAATCGTTCAAACAGTCTGATCGAAAATCGATTTGCTTCTTTTTTTACATTGTATCAGCAACTTCGGGTAGAGGCCTATTTCGCCGCGATTTATCGTTTAAGGGCTGTGCACCCTTGGGAGAGAAGTTTTCGTCAAAGATTGATAATGATATTAGAAAATTATTTGTTTGATTTTTTTGATAAGATTATGGCTTATACTAAATATAAGCTGACTCTCCATGACTCATGGGTGGCACAATGGTTCGATGCCATACCAGGCTTCAGGAACATAGAAGCGGAATTAAACCGTCCTGACCAGGATTTTCTTTCGCTTGAGCATCTGATCCAGAGCTCTTTTGGTGTGATTTGCGATGAACAATATGATTCACAGTTAATATCTGGAATCCGAAAATAGCAAAAAGAGCATTGCAATCACTATTCGATCACCTTTTTTTCTTGCTTATCCGGTGCCTGCGTGGTTTGAAGGAGAAAAGAGATCATAAAAATAAAAAATCTGAGCCATCAAGGAGATGATTATGTTAGCAATGAATCCATCCACCGGGGAGATCTTAAAAGAGTATAAGGAGCATACCCCGGAAGAGGTTTCAAATAAAATTGATCAATCATACACTGTTTTTTCTCGATGGAAGGAGAGATCGTTTCCAGAACGGGCCCTTCTCATGCATCGTGCTGCCCAGGTTTTACGGGATAAAGCCCAGGAGTATGGCAGATTGGTCACCCTCGAAATGGGCAAGCCGATCCGGGAAGCAACGGCAGAGGTAGAAAAATGCGCCTGGGTTTGTGAATACTATGCAGATCATGCTGCATCCTTCCTTGCGGATGAATCCGCTCAATCCGATGGTAAAGAGGCTTACGTCGGTTTCCGGCCTTTGGGTCCTGTTTTGGCTGTTATGCCATGGAATTTCCCTTTCTGGCAGGTGTTCCGTTTCGCCGCTCCTGCCTTGATGGCCGGCAATAGCGGTCTGTTAAAGCACGCTTCCAATGTGCCTGGCAGCGCTCTGGCTATTGAAGAGGTATTTCGCCTGGCTGGTTTTCCGGAGGGACTTTTCCAAACATTGCTCATCAGCTCGGCGCAGGTGGAGGCAGTGATTGCTCATGATAAGGTAATGGCCGTTACCTTAACAGGCAGTGAATTTGCCGGACAGCAGGTAGCCCAAAGCGCGGGTCGTCATCTGAAAAAGTGTGTTCTGGAGCTTGGCGGATCAGATCCCTTTATTGTCCTGGCCGACGCGAATATCGAAAAGGCAGCTACGGTCGCAGTCAAGGCAAGGACGATTAACACAGGTCAATCCTGTATTGCCGCCAAGAGATTTATTGTAGAAGAGGCGATTGCTGATGAATTTGAGCGTCTCTTTGCCCAGAAGATGCAGGGATTGAAAATGGGGGATCCCCTTGATCCTGAGGTGGAGCTTGGCTCGATTGCGCGCGATAATCTGCGCGAAGAGCTTCATGATCAAGTAGAGCGCTCTTTGCAGGCAGGAGGCAAAGTGGTCGTAGGCGGCTTTATTCCTGAAGGGAAGGGAGCCTTCTATCCAGCAACCATTATCAGCGGAACCAGTGTGTCGATTCCGGTCTTTGCTGAAGAGACCTTCGGTCCTGTGGCGGCAGTTATTCGCGTCAAAAGCGCAGAAGAGGCGATCCAGATTGCCAATGACAACCGATATGGACTCGGCGCTTCGCTATGGACAAGGGATCTGGAAAAAGGAAAGCGGCTGGCAGCCATGATTGAGTCTGGCGGAGTCTTTATCAACGGAATGACAAAGTCTGATCCGCGCTTGCCCTTTGGCGGGATCAAGAAATCAGGCTATGGCAGGGAGTTGTCTCATTATGGCATTAAAGAGTTTGTCAATATCCAAACGGTCTGGGTCGGCGAACCCTGATCTGTGATGTAGGCGCTGCTGGAAGGTTAGTATATGATGCCCATGGGAACCAGATCCATTCTCCTTGTTGAAGATGACGCTGACATTGCTATGCTTGAGGTTCGCCTCCTGCAGCGCAATGGCTACCGTGTGCACCACTGTATGCAAGGAGAACAGGCGCTGGCATATATCCAGGAGAATAGAGCTGTAGATCTCATCTTAATGGATATAGATCTTGGTTAGGGGATGGATGGTCCTACTGCAGCGCAGAAAATTCTTGCAATCCGCAACGTTCCTATCGTTTTTTTAACCTCCCACACAGAACAGGAGATGGTTTCCAGGGTTAAGGAGATCACCCGCTATGGTTACATTATAAAAAATTCTGGCGAGTTTGTTATGATGTCATCGATTGAGATGGCATTTGAGCTTTTTGATGCTCATCGGAAAACCCTGGAGAGCGAACAGCGCTTCGAGCAGATGGCCGCCAGTATTGATGAGGTTTTCTGGCTTTACGAAGCAGATTACAGAAATTTTCTATATATCAGCCCGGTATTTTCCAGGGTGTGGGGTTTTCCGGAATCTGAAGTGCTAACGGATCCGCAAAAATTTATTGATTCCATTTATCCCGAAGATCTGGAAAAATTATTTCAGGCTAATTTCAGACATAAACGCGATATTGAAATCAGAATTGTTAGAGCAGATGGCTCCATACGCTGGATTTGGCTTCGGGCTTTTCCTGTGCGCGATAGCCTGTCGAACTCGATTTTGTACAGCGGTGTGGCGACAGATATTACAGCGCGAAAAGAGATGGATCTTGAGCTTTTGGAAAAAAAGGCTGCAATGGATGCTTCCCTAGATGCAATAGCCATATCCACTCTTGACGGTTTCCTTACCTATGTGAATCCCTCATTTTTAAATTATTGGGCCTTAACAAGTCAGGAGCAGATCCAGGGACGCTCAATTTTTGATTTCTGGGAGTTTCGCGACCAGGCATTAGTGGTGGTTGACGCGCTTAGCGACCATGGACAATGGCAGGGAGAGATGCTGGCGCGGCGCAGCAATGGAACGCGTTTTCTGGCGCAGGTCTCTGCAAATACGATCCTTGACGCTAAAAGCGGAAAACCAATAGCGATGGTTGCCTCTTTTATCGATATAACGGAGGAGAAGCAGATCCAGCGGCGGTTGCGCGAGAGGGAAGAGTACCTAACACAGCTATTCAATAACATGACAAACGGCGTTGCTGTTTACCGAGCTGTGGAAGGCGGGGAGGATTTTGAATTTATTGACATCAACGAGGCGGGTCTAAGCTTCAGCCAGTTGCCCAGGGAGCGGATTATCGGCAAAAAGGTGACAGAGGTTTTTCCTAATGTGAAGGAGTTTGGCCTCTTTGAAATTTTTCAAAAGGTGTGGCGAACCGGGCATCCGCAAACTTTACCGCTCAAAGCTTACAAGGACGAGCGTATTGTTCAATGGGTAGAAAATTATATCTTCAAGTTGCCCTCTGGTTTGATTGTTGCATTGTATGAGGACACTTCAGCCAAAGAGAAAGCGAAAGAGCGCCTTGTACGAAGTGAATATCATTTGAATCGCGCACAAAAACTTGCAAAAGTGGGAAATTTTGAGATTCATCTGCAATCGAGGCGAGTGTATGCCTCTGCTGAAGCGCTTCGTTTGTACGGTTTAGATGCGGAGGGATTATCGTTAGAATCCATCCAAAAAGTACCTTTGCCCCAGTTTAGAGCCTATCTGGATGCAGCATTGCAAAACCTGATTGAACGTGATGAGATCTATGATGTTGTGTTTGAAATTCATAATGACAAGGAGAATAGAAATTTATCAATTCACTCGGTTGCAGAATATGATAAAGAGCGCCAGATTGTGTTTGGTACCATTCAGGATATCTCTGAACAGGTCGAGGCGCAGCGGCAGATGCATTTTGCATCCGAAATTTTGCGAAATTTTCCCGATGCGGTTATGACCCTTGATTCGCAGGCGCGCATTATTTCCTGGCAGGGAAGCTCTGAGAACCTATTCGGGTATAAAGAAGAGGATTTCAATGGCCGCCATGTATCTATTTTATTGAGCCCAGACAATCGCGAAAAATTGGATCTGCGGATCGCGACCGCATTGCAGGAGAGGGGGGTTTTTCAGGGGCGGACTACTTGCAGACATAAAGATGGATACGACATCGCTGTGGAGACGACAGCACGAAGGCTGATGGATCAGGAAGGCAGAGAGCTAGCGATCATTGCCATCAATCGTGATATATCCGAGCGCATCAAAGTGGAAGATCTGCTTGCCACGCGCGTCCGCGTTAGCGAGAAAAGTTTCTCTCTCAATTCTCATGAGTTAATGCAATTAATTGTTGATGAAGCGGAGAGAATTACAAACAGTAATATCGGTTTTCTTCACTTTGTCAATGAGGAGGAGAACGATTTATTGCTGCAGGTATGGTCCACGCACACCAAGGAGATGATGTGTTCGGCCTATCCAGAGTTAACCCATTACCCTATCGCTAGGGCAGGCGTTTGGGTGGATTGCGTCCACGAACGGAAAGCTGTGGTACATAATGATTATGCCGCGTTGCCCCATAAAAAAGGGTTGCCCGATGGCCATCCCCCCATAGTGCGCGAGCTGCTGGTTCCTATCTTTCGCTCCGGCCGCATCGTTACCATTCTTGGCGTTGGGAATAAAGATCATGAGTATACCGATCAGGATATACGCATGGTAACGGAACTTGCCAATATGTTCTGGGATCTATTTGAGCGCAAGGAGGCTATGGAGCTGGTGCGCCAGAGCGAAGAGCAGTTTCGCTCCATGTTTGTCTTGCATAGTGTACCCATGTTGCTGGTAGAGTCTGAGAGCGGTCGCATTCATAATGCAAATGAAGCGGCCAAAGCGTTCTACGGTTACGGCGAACAGTTGCTATCGATGCGCATGGAAGAGATCAACCAATTACCGCCAGGTCAAGTGCGGATTCACCGGCAGCAGGTTGTGCGCGGTGAGCAGCTTCATTTTACATTTAATCATAAGCTGGCCTCAGGCGAAATACGATTTGTGGAGGTGCATGCAACGTCGATTCATTTGGGCGGGGAAATATTTCTGTTTGTCATTATTCACGATATTTCTAAAAGGCGCGAGGCAGAGCTGAAAATCCAGAATCTGCTGGCTGAAAAAGATCTGTTGTTGCGTGAAGTGCACCATCGCATCAAAAACAATATGAACAATATCTCTGCAATGCTGATGATCCAGGCTGAAATGTTAAGCGATGAGAGATTTCGAGAGATTGTCAAGGAGGCGTCGAACCGTATCCACAGCATGATGATTATCTATGATAAGCTATACAAATCCGCAGACTTTCGCAGCATCAACATCAGAAATTATCTTGAAGACCTTCTATTTGATATTGAACAAACCTACAATGCGGATAAAAAAATTGAATTTCGCAGAGAAATTGACGATCTTGTGTTTGATTCCCGCGACGCTACAGCCATCGGTATGATCGTAAACGAGCTTGTCACAAATGTATTTAAGTACGCATTTTCTGCGACGCTCGGGCGTCCTCCCGTCATCGAGATCAAACTGGTTCGACAAGAGAACATGATGAGCTTGCTTGTGGCAGACAATGGCGTCGGGTTGGGAGATGGAGTCGATTTAACCAGGGGGCACAATTTTGGTTTAACCCTGGTGACGATTTTGGCGCAACAGCTTCAGGGTAAACCGATCTTTGCGGGGAACAATGGCACCAGTTTTCGTTTAGATTGGTCTGTACCCGAAAATCAGCTACGATAAAAGAGAAAAAAAATTATTCACCATCGTCTATGCTGGGATCATCCGGATTGACGCTACCATGAAAAATCTTTTTATTTACCTTGCCCTGCATTACGCGGGTCATTGGTGCTATGGAGTGGGTCAGCCAGACATTTCCCCCGACTACCGAACCTTTACCGATGGTAATGCGTCCCAGAATGGTAGCCCCGGAATAGACAATAACGTCGTCCTCGACAATGGGATGTCGGGGAACCCCTTTGACAGGATTACCGGCATCATCAAGGGCAAAACTCTTTGCGCCAAGGGTGACGCCCTGATAGAGCCGAACATTGCGTCCAATCTCGCAGGTGGCGCCAATGACAGTGCCAGTGCCGTGGTCAATAAAAAAGCCCTCCTGGATGGTCGCTGCCGGATGTATGTCAATGCCGGTTTCTGAATGCGCGATCTCGGAGATCATACGCGGTATCAGTGGAACGCCTAAGATGTGCAACTGGTGGGCGATTCTGTAAGAGGCGATGGCTCGCAGACTGGGGTAGCAAAAAATCGTCTCAGCAATACTGTCAGCGGCTGGATCTCCTAAATATGCCGCCTGGGCATCTGCTGCCAGCATACGCCGAATTTGCGGCAGACTTTGAAAGAAATGGAGACAGATATCGCCAGCCTTCGCGCTGCACTCCTGGCATTGGGCCTGGCATTGAAAACAGAAACCGCGTTTGATCTGCTCTTCCAGCACTGGAAAGATTTTGCTAATGGTTGTACCGATGTGATAACGCAGCGTTGCCGGTTTGATATCTGATTCACCAAAAAATCCGGGAAAGAGCAAGGTAAGCAAAGCGCTGGTTATCTCATTTAGTCTTTCATTGGAGGGCATGGGTATATCATTGGCAATGTTTCTGAAGAGTTCATTCTGGTGATCTGTGTCGCATAAGCTGTCCACAAGATATTGAAACTGCTGCTCTGATATCTGTGCCATAGTGCCTCATCTCCTCTTGCTAAGTCCGATTCCCGGCCTACCATGAAAATAGCATAAATATGGAAGAATTGCCAGGAAAAAAGCAAAGGAAATTTATTTTCTGCGGTATACCAATAAGCATTGATGCTTCGATAAACTCAGCACAAGATTTACTTTGATAGACTCAGTACAAGTGACAGGTTGGGCAATGCCATAACCGCGTCCTTTTGGCACAAAGTCCATTGCAAACAGTATACGAAAGGCGTTTTGGTTTTCGGATATCGCAAGGCAATGTCAGCGATGTCGACGCACCCTTTAGCCAGTATAAAACCCGAGAACCAAAGTGTTTCGAGTATATAATGAAATCAGCATAAATTGCAGAGGGATTTGAATTGATCTCCCGGAGCGGAGCGCTCTTATATCGCTTCCGGTTCCAGGGGGAGGTCAATGTGTACAGGCAAAAGGGTTAGAAGGATAGGGAAATTTTTTCCACCTCAATCAGGGGGTATTCATCCAGAGTTTTGTAGAAAGGGAGCAGATCATCGATTGGTCCGCTAACCTTGCCGGTACCCTCAAATTCATAGTCATGGGTAGGGGCGTAAAGTTCGGCTCCTTTGGCGTCGGAGGCAACTGTCTCTTCAGGTTTAAATCCGGAAACCGTAATAGAGGCGGGGTGGTTTGCGATGAGGGTCTTGATCTCCTCGCCATATTTTTTGCCATAAGTCTTGGTTGTGAAAGAAAAACTGGCTGATTTGATAGCTTTGGCAGAGTGTATATGTTTGCTGGTAATCAGAGCCTCTCCCTTAACTGTCTGAAGTGCGCTTGCGATTTTTTTGTACAGGCTCTCCTGGATCACAACGTGCTGCAATTTGGTTTTTAGGCTCATCCATTCCAGGATAGCCTGGGACATGGTATCTGCCTTGATGCCGCTGTCGTCGCTGAAAACATAAGCGTTTGTCTCTCCGGATGCCAGGGCAAAGCCCTCCAGGAAACCGGCAACTGCGTCCAGATGCCCTTCAAAAACTATCTCAAAATATTGAATACTCATTTTTTCATCTCCTCTAATCTGCTTACACAAAGAAAATAAAGGTCAGAACAATAAAGACCGGAATCAAAATTGGTATCGAAAACTTAAGCATATACCCAAAAAAACTGGGCATCGGGACTCCGGACTCTTCTGCAATGGATTTGACCATAAAATTGGGTGCGTTGCCAATGTAGGTGTTTGCTCCCATAAAAACCGCTCCGGCGCTGATTGCCAATAGAGTTGCAGCGTGCGGTCCCATAAGATCTACTGCGTTTCCGCCAGCGGTATTGAAAAAGACAAGATAGGTGGGCGCGTTATCCAGGAAGCTGGAGAGAGCTCCGGTAAACCAGAAAAATGCCGCATTGACGAACTCTCCTTTTTCATTCACAACGCCGCGAATGATGGCGCCCATCGGACCTTCAGCGCCGGAGCGGAGCATGGCAATGGGCGGAACCATGGTGATAAAGATGGTAGCGAAGAGCTTGGCTACCTCCAGGATCGGCTCCCAGGAGAACTCATTTCCCTTGCGGGTCTCTGCTTTCGTGATCTTCAGGGAGACGAAGGTGATTACCAGAAGCAGGCCAACCTGTAGCAAAGTCGCTAATGGAACAGCAACATAGTGGATGGTAAAGGCCGTTCCCAGATTGAGGCTGGAGGAGAGAACCGCTCCAATGATGGCCGGGATCAGTAAAAGATTTAGCGAACCCTCCAGGCCAAGTTTTGTGCTGGTAGAGGATTTTTCCGGTTTACTTGTCTCTTTTTTGTAATAAACAGTATCGAGTAGAAAATAGACAACAAGTAGGATGATAGAAGCTGCAATCATGGGCAGTAGCATGTGTTCCAATGTCCAGAAGAAACTAACCCCTTTGAGAAAGCCGAGAAATAGCGGTGGATCTCCTAAGGGGGTCAGCGAGCCGCCGATATTGGCCACAAGAAAGATAAAGAATACAACCGTATGTACCTTATAACGGCGCCAGGCATTGGCTCGCAACAGGGGGCGGATCAGCAGCATCGCGGCTCCGGTCGTTCCCATAAGGCTGGCCAGCACGGTGCCAAGGAGAATGATGATGGTGTTGACCTTGGGCGAGCCTACCAGCTCCCCTGTCAGGCGGATTCCGCCAGCTACGGTAAAAAGCGCCAGGAGCAGGACTATAAATGGGATAAATTCCAGGATATAGACCTCCAGAAGATAAAAGGCGCTCATGCCGAAGCCATTGACTATGGTAAAGGCTATGATGAACAAGGCTCCCCAGAAAAGAGAAACCTTGCCGTAATGGTGGTGCCAGAAATGGGGCGCTACCAGGGGAAAAATCGCAATGGAGAGTAGAATGCCGACAAAGGGTATCACCCACAGAAGGCTGATGTTTTTTCCATCCAGGTGAGGCGCATGATGGTGACCATCATCCTTTTTATGGGCATCGTTTTTATGGGTATCTGCCTGGGGCGCGCTTGTGGATTTGGTATGTTGGCTGTCAGGCGCAGTGGCGAAAGCGGCTGAAGCCACTCCAAGCCACAAAAATGCCATGAGAGAGAGAGCCACTCCTTTTTTCAATTTGGTCATGCTTTGTATCCTTTTTTGTATTCAAAGTTTGTCTCAATCCGTCTCTTTTTTCCCAGCGGTTTGGACGGACGGAATTTGATTTCAGTTTTTTCGGAAAAAGAGGGAGAAATCAGGATGATCCGAAAGAGCAATCCAAGCGGCTTTTTTCCAGGCCGTCAAGTGAAAATCCTGTTTCCAGGGATAGGTAATGTTTTTCATGCGGGATTATACTAAAGGCATTTTGGTTTTCGGATATCGCAAGGCAATGCCAGCGAAGTCGACGCACCCTTTAGCCAGTATAAAACCCGAGAACCAGAGTGTTTCGAGTATATTTTTGGTTGCCTGTCTGGTGCGGATCTGTATCATTGAAAAAATGTAAGGCATAAGGCGTGAGGGGAGGATGGCATGATAGAAATTCGAGTTCCGGAGATGGGTGAATCCATTACAGAGGCTACGATATCGTCCTGGCTAAAACAGGAAGGGGAGGCAGTAGCAGCGGATCAGGCTCTGGCTGAGTTGGAAACGGATAAAACAACGGTCGAGGTGTATGCTCCCCAGGCTGGTGTTCTCACTAAGATTGTAAAGATAAAAGGGGAAACTGTCTCTGTCCGGGAAGTTCTGGCACTGCTGGATCCGAATCAGGGGCAGGTCGTTTCTCCCGATCGTCCTCAGGTGGAGGCCAGCACCCCTTCGCCCGGAGTAATGCCATCAGCGCGCAAGCTTCTGGAAGAGCAGGGGCTCGCCTCTGATGCCGTCACTGGTACCGGTCGCGGTGGGCGCATTCTGAAAGAAGATGTGCAGAGCTTGGAAAAGATTTCTGTAGAGAAAAAAACGGTAGAGGCTGCCCCCAGGATAGAACAGAAAGCGGAACAGCCTGATCGTGAGAAGATTGTACCTATGAGCCGTCTGCGCCAGACAATCGCCCGCCGTTTGGTCCAGGCGCAGCAGAACGCAGCGATCCTGACAACCTTCAATGAGGTGGATATGTCCCAGGTAATGGAGCTGCGGGCCCGTTATAAAGATATTTTTAAGGAAAAACATCAGGTAGCTTTGGGATTTATGAGCTTTTTTGCCAAAGCAGCTATCCAGGCGCTGCGAGCTTTCCCCGCTATCAATGCTGAAATCCGTGGTACAGATATTGTGTATAAAAATTTTTTTGATATCGGCGTGGCAGTCGGTGGGCCGAAGGGGTTGGTTGTTCCCGTTATTCGTGGGGCGCAGGATCTTTCCCTGGCGGGCATAGAATCGGAGATCATGCGTCTTGCCGGGAAGGTTAAAGAGGGAACTATTTCGCTTGATGAGTTGCAGGGGGGTACCTTTTCGATTACCAATGGCGGCATCTACGGATCCATGATGTCCACCCCTATTTTAAATCCTCCCCAGAGCGGGATCCTGGGAATGCACAATATTGTGAAAAGAGCTGTCGTGGTCAATGATGAGATTGTAATCCGGCCTATGATGTATATCGCGCTCTCCTATGATCACCGCATTGTGGATGGCAAGGAGGCTGTACAATTTCTGGTCATGGTGAAGGATGCGATAGAAGATCCAGCCAGAATGCTGTTGGAGGTATAACCATGCAGGAGTTCGATGTTATCATCATTGGCGGAGGTCCTGGCGGATATGTCGGCGCTGTGCGGGCAGCCCAGCTTGGATTTAAAACAGCTATCGTAGAGGCGCGCAAAACCCTTGGCGGCACCTGTCTGAATGTGGGATGTATTCCCTCAAAGGCGCTGCTCGATTCCTCGGAGCTTTTTTTACAGGCGCGGGAAAAGTTCGCTGATCATGGCATTCTGATCGATAATTTACAGATGGATATCGGAAAGATGGTCAGCCGCAAAAATCAGGTGGTTGCCGATGTCTGCGCCGGTGTCGATTTTCTTATGAAGAAAAATAAGATAAAACGGTTTCATGGGCGAGGTACCATTGTTGAGCCTGGCAAGGTTGAGGTTCGCTCCGCTGAGGGAAACAGCGAATTGATCCAGGCGAAGCATATCCTGATTGCCACGGGCTCAGTACCAATTGAACTGCCTGGGCTGCCTGTTGACGGCGAGCGGATTATGCTTTCCGACCATATTCTCCATCTGGAAAAGGTTCCAGAGCATCTTATCATCATTGGCGCTGGCGTCATTGGGCTGGAGCTTGGCTCTGTGTGGCGTCGCCTGGGGGCCAAGGTGACTGTTGTGGAGATGATGGCACGTTTGTTTGAGACTACAGATAAACAGATGGCAAACCTTGAACAACGTTTATTGAAAGGACAGGGATTTGAGTTTTTGTTCGAGCATAAGGTTTTAACTGCTATACGCCAGCAAAATCAGGTGCAGGTGCGTGTGCAGGACAAGCAAAATGTGGAGAAAACAATTACAGGAGATGCGCTGTTGGTTGCCATTGGGCGCAGACCATTTTATGACGGTGTAGGTGTCGAGCAGTTAGGTCTGGCGCTAACACCTCGCAAGCGCATCCAGGTGGATCCTGTGACATTTCAGACTTCGGTTGCTGGCGTCTATGCCCTGGGGGATGTCACGGAGGGGCCAATGCTGGCGCACCGGGCATCGGATGAGGCCATTGCCTGGGCTGAGCGGCTCGCCGGTCAGGCTGGTCATGTAAATTATGAAGCGATTCCGTACATCGTCTATACCTGGCCGGAGATGGCCTGGGTGGGAAAAGGCGAAGAGGAGCTGCAGGCCGCTGGTATTGCGTATAACGCAGGGAAGTTTTTTTTCAGGGCGAATGGCCGTTCGCGCGCGATGCATGAGTTTGAAGGACAGGTTAAAATTCTGGCCGACCGACAGACAGACCGGATACTGGGGGTTCATATCATCGGCCCGCGCGCGTCCGATATGATTATTGAGGCGGCCATGGCTTTGGAGTTTAAGGCAAGCGCTGAGGATCTGGCACGTTCGATGCACGCGCATCCGACTTTGTCAGAGGCGGTGCGCGAAGCGGCCATGGACACCTTGAAATGGTCGATCCATAGTTAAGGGTAGTGGTTAAACGTGAAAACAGTTCTTGTAGTTGATGATAGTGAATCGGTTGTTAGTTTGTTGCAGTTGAAACTGCATAAGAAAAATTATGCAGTTTTGATCGCTAGAAGCTATGCGGAATTACAGAAAATTTTTGAGAAAAACCGTTCTTTGCATTGCGCTATCGTGGATTGGAATCTTGAGGGTGTTGAGAAGGGTCAGGCGGTTTCGTTTTTAACGGAGCAGGGTATTCCTTCGATCGTACTTTCGGGCGAGCTGAGTCTTGATCTTCAGGAGCAGATAAGGGATAAAAAAAATGTTGATTATGTCTATAAAGGGGATATTTTTGCCTTTGATTATGTTGTCTATATTATTGACAGACTAAGAGAGATTGATAACCGAAAGGCTCTGGTAGTAAACGATTCAAAAACGCAGACATATGTAATTAAAACCTATTTGGAGGAGTTAACTTTTCAGGTGTTTGTGGCCTCATCCGCCGAGGAGGGGCTTGCTCTTATGGACACCCATGCAAATATTCAATTTGTGTTTACCGATTACATTTTGCCGAAAATGAACGGCGTGCAATTTATTTCAAAATTGAGGAAAAAATTTTCTCCAGAAGAGCTAATCATCATTGCATTGACGGGCTCTACTTCGAGAGATCTTGCTATTCATCTATTAAAAGCCGGCGCCAATGATTTTATTTCCAAACCATTTCGCAAAGAGGAGTTTAATAAGCGGATTTTCAAAGAGATGGAATTATTGAGTATTCTGGAAGAAAACAGACGCTATATGGCCATTATCGATGATTATGTCATCTTTTCCAGAACCGATATTCAGGGACGAATTAAGTATGCGTCCACAGCTCTTTGCCGGGCAGTAGGGTATAGTAAGGAAGAGTTGCTCGGCCAGACCCACAAGATATTCCGACATCCTGACACATCAATAGACAAGTACAATGATATCCTTGCCAGCGTTTCAAAAATGGGATCCTGGTCTGGCGAGGTGCGCAATCAGAAGAAGGACGGTAGGCCATTTTGGGTCAATTTATTGATTACTCCGGTTTTTGACCATAATGGTAAATTGACTGAGTATATTTATCTGCGAAACGATATTACAGCTCGCAAGGAGATAGAGACTCTGGCTACCCTTGATTACCTGACAAAATTAAAGAACAGAAAATATTTTGATGCAAAGCTGGCAGCGCTTTTTTTAAAATATTCCCAGACAGCAGACAGAATTTCAGTTATTTTTTTTGATGTCGATTTTTTTAAGAAAATCAATGATACCCATGGCCATGAAAAGGGAGATTTTGTGCTGAAGAGCCTCGCGCGGCTAGTTCGCAAACAGATGAATAAAAAGATGTTAGCGGCGCGCTGGGGGGGCGAAGAGTTTATTATACTGGATAAAGAACCGTTGCAGTTTGCGGAGAAATTTGCCGAATTTCTGAGGCGCCAGATTGAGATGATTGACTTTGGCAATATGGGAACAGTTACCTGCAGTTTTGGCGTCACGTCAAATCGAAGCGGAGATAATGAAGTGCTGCTGTTAAAAAGAGCGGATGAAGCCCTGTATAACGCGAAAAATAGTGGCCGCAACCAGGTTCGGACGCTCTGATTTTTCTAGAATTCATTTAATAATAAAAAAAATAGACGGGTAGCAGTTTTTTTCTTTGACTTTTTGTCTCGTTTTTATCACGCTTCTTTGTGAGGAAGTATTTACTTACGCATCGGATAGCCGGATCCATTGTGTAATCTTTAGTTTTTTTTGATGGAGGAGTGTGATGGGGGGACAAAAATTCAAATTTATTTTAATCGGGGCAGCCATAGTTGGAGCAGTAACTTTTTTGGCATTTTTATCCTTCGAAGAGAGTAAATCTTATTATATGAATGTGGATGAAGTTACAGGAATTGGTAAAAAAGCGTTAGGTAAACCGATTAAAATGCGCGGAATTGTCGAGAATGGCTCAATAACACGCAATCAAGGCCAGCTTGAATTTTCTCTTGGGTTCAATGGATCTGTTATCAAGGTGGTGTACACTGGAAAGGCTGTGATTCCGGATAATTTTAAGGGGGCAACTGAAGTTATCGTCAATGGCCGAGTGAAGAGTGGAGGATCATTTGAGGCCGATGGTATACAGGCAAAATGCGCCTCAAAATATCAGGCAGATTATAATGCTCTGCGTAATAAATAATTCGCTACAGGCGTCCTGAATTGTGACTGTTAAAAACCAGAAAAAAAAGTTAATACGAAAACTCTGGTTCTGGTATATAAAATTTCGTGGAAAAATACTAGGTATATCTATTTTTGGAAAGCTACTTGGTATTGGACTTTTGCTCTCCATTTTTTTTAGCCTGGCCATTGGCATTCAATTACAAAGATATTTAAGCAAGCAACTGGTTGATTTTCAGGTGCAAAAAGTAGCGGAAACAGCCGGTTTTCTATCGCAAACGCTTCGTGAATATTTAAGGAAGAAAAACGTGCAAGCGATGGATGCTAAGATGCAGGGTCTAATTCATAGCTTTGAGGATATTCAATATATCGTAGTTTTTGGAGCGCAGGGAAAATTGTTGTGTCATAGGGTTCATCCCAGATACTTTTTGAAATTAAACAAGAATGCATTTTCTGGGAATGGAAAATTATTCTTTTTTACTAAAAATGAATTTACGAATTTAGAGAATATTCATCGAACAGGAAGAAAGAAATATCTTGAGTATCATTACGAATTTATTGATAAAAGACGTGAAATAGTCTTAAATAACGGCACTGCTGTGTATGTTCAATATCAGGAAGGTACAGAAGGAACTCTTTTTGCTGCATCTGTATCTATAGAGGATGGCATTTTAGGACATTTGCAGCTAGGGCTCTCCGGTTCCTCGATGCATAAGCAGATCCGAGATATATTTATCGATTTTCTATTAACCCTTGCTGTTTTTATGGTTTTGGGGATCTTTATCGCTTATTTTTTTGCTCATAGTTTTACGGTGCCGGTTTTAAGTCTTAGGAGAGCCGTTAGACTACTTTTGCAGGGTGATTATAATAGTCGAAGTAAAATTCATTCTAAAGATGAGATAGGCCAATTGGCGATCGCATTCAATCAAATGGCGGCAGGATTGCAGGCATATCAGCAAAAACTATTGGAGCATGGAACGGAATTATCCTATCTTGTAAGCAAAACTGTATCAATTCAGGAAGAGGAAAGAAAAGCAATTGCTAGAGAACTTCATGATGAGCTCGGTCCAGCTTTGTCGGCTCTTTTAATAAAATTGCGCATGCTTGAATTGATCCAAAATATGGATGCATCGGAGCAGTTGGAAGAGATTCGCCTGGGGATCAAGGGTATTATCGACAGGGTTCATACAATTTCCTGGAATATGAGGCCTTCCATACTGGATGATTATGGATTGGATTTAGCTTTGCGGCGGTATATTTCAGAGCTTTCAAAATTGTATCAGGATTCTTTTTTTATCGATTATCAGAGTAATCTTGAAGCAAAAGAACGTATCGCCCCTCATGTGGAAATTTCCCTTTATCGGATCGCCCAGGAGGCGATTCAAAATGCGATCCGTCACTCAGGAGGTTCTTCCATCAGTGTTGTTTTGGTGCGTGGAAAGAGTGAATTGATTTTACTTGTTGAAGACAATGGCCATGGTTTTGAATCAGAACGTCCCGCCAATTTACGTCCAGATGGCGGTATGGGGCTTATCAGTATGCGGGAAAGAGCCCTGTTAATCAAAGGTTCTTTTTTTGTTGATAGTGAGGCCGGTCGGGGGTCAACAGTCAGAGTAACAATTCCAACAGCATTTATTCCTAAAGAAGCAAATTGATGGGAATGGAGGTAATCTATGGCAATCAAAATAATGTTAGCTGACGATCATACTCTATTCCGTTCTGGGTTGCGAGCTTTGCTTGATAAAGAGGTCGATTTTGATGTTGTGAAAGAAACCAGTAATGGTTATGATACAGTACGCGAGGCTTTGAAGCAGGAGGTGGATTTGTTGGTACTCGATATCAGCATGCCTGGAGGATTAAGTGGATCTGAGATCGCCCGTTCCATACTAGAGAGGCGTCCTGGAATGCCAATAGTCGTCCTGACGATGCATGATGATGAATATTATCTCAAGGAGTTTCTGCATCTTGGTGTCAAAGGATTTGTTTTGAAAAAATCAACAGATATGGAAGTTTTCCAGGCAATCCGAACGGTTCATCAGGGTGGATTTTATATCGATACTTCGTTAGCTGCTCATCTTGTTGATCCATATATTGGTAAACATGATCACGACAAGGGGAACAAGGTGGATATGTTAACAAAGCGAGAGCAGGAGATATGCGCCTATCTGGCCTACGGGCATACCAGTGCTGAAATTGCCAGGAGATTAGATATTTCAAATCGAACCGCTGAAAAGCATCGCGCGCACATAATGGAAAAATTAAATTTGAAAAGTAGAGCCGATCTTGTTCGCTTTGCAATTGACAACAAACTTATGAAGCTGGAATCTTAGTAGTAATCAATTGGTATTGGAAGCGGAGAGCTTATGGCAGCGATATTCAAAACAGTATGGTTGGTTTTCTGGAAAGATATCCGTTTGGAGATGCGCAGTCGCGAAAGCATTTCGTCGGTTTTCATCTTTTCTGTATCGGTATTGGTGATTATGCATTTTGGTTTGGATCCACAGACTTTGCAAAGCGCGCATCTGCTGCCAGCACTGTTCTGGATAACAATGATTTTTGGCAGCATTCTCAGGCTTGGTAGAACATTTGAAAACGAAAAAGACGATAAAGCGTGGAGTATGATTTTGACTATGCCTCTCGACAGAAGTTCGTTATTCCTTGGAAAGTTCTTTGCTAATTTCTTTATTTTTCTCATTTTGGAGATTATGCTGCTGCCGTTGTTCCTGGTTTTTTTTGATGTATCTATGCAATTTTCAATATTTTCTTTGTTGTTGATTATAAGCGGTGGACTGATAGGTTTGTCGGCATTGGGAACCACTATCGCTGTGCTAGCAATGAACCTGAAAATGCGTGAACTATTACTTCCGGTTTTATTGTTGCCCCTTTTTTTGCCGGTGCTCATAGGTTCTGTTGAAGGCACAACCGCGCTTTTTCAGGGTGGCGATTATTGGAAATGGCTCTCGATAGTTCTTGCCTTTGATACAATCTATACCAGCATCTCTTTGATTCTATTTGAATCTATCCTGGTATGAAAGGAGATCTCGCTTGTTAGTAAATCTAAAATATCAGCGCTTTCTCGCAGGCATCAGCTTATTGGCATGGTTATTGATTGCACTTTCTATTGTACTTATTTTTTTTTATGCGCCAAGGGAACAGACAATGGGTGACGTGCAAAAGATATTCTATTTCCATGTGCCCTCCGCCTGGATCGCTTTTGCCTCATTTTTTATTGTGTTTCTTAGTTCGATTATGATACTCAGGAACAAGGGACGAAATTGGGATATACTGGCGTTATCCGCGGCAGAAATTGGCTTTCTCTTTACCACCATAGTTCTTATAACTGGACCGCTGTGGGCGAAGCCAGTTTGGTTTATCTGGTGGACATGGGACATTCGTCTCACCTCTACTCTAATATTATGGCTGATTTATGCCGGGTATTTTTTGCTGCGAGAGTTTGTTCCCGAGCAAACGACCAGGGAGAGGCTTGCTGCTGTGATTGGAATCCTTGCGTTTGTAGATATTCCCATCATCTATTTTTCTATAAGATTGTGGAGGACTCAGCATCCATCACCTGTTATTGCAGGCGGAAAGGGAAGTGGTTTAGATCCAGATATGCGTTTGGTATTTTTTATATGTCTGGCAAGTTTTACACTATTGATGTTTGTTTTATTGTGGTTTCGCTATCGCGCGGAGTGGCAATTTCGTGAATTGCAGCGTCTTCGCAATCAATGGCTGGAGAAAGTGAATTAGCCGATGGAAAATATACATTATTTGGGATTAGCATATATGGCAATTTGGTTGTTGCTTGGTTATTTTGGTCTAAAAATATTCCAGAAGCAGCAGAAAAATGAAAAAGAAATTCGCGAATTGATGGAGAGGATAGAAACGCAAAAATAAAGTAATCGTTTGAATATTAAGATCGAAAATTTTTTAATTCTGCATCGATGCGATCCATCAATTTGGGATAAATTTCTCCACTCGCGTTAGATCCTGGGTTTTTCTGCTGTACTGCATCTTTTTTTACAAATTTTCTGATAATGATTGAGACGATAATGGCGCCGCCTATCAATACTATAAATGGCAAAAACCAAACTAGAAGATTAAAGCCCTTGCTTTCAGGGGTTGCGCGTATCCTTTGCCACTGACTTTGCGGCATTTTTAGTGCTGGGCCATAATGCTTGATCATCGATTGAATTACCTCTTCGTCGCTTAAGCCCCGTTTCAATAATAATACAATCCTCGATTTCATTTCCTGCGTCAGCGCACTATCAGCGTGCTGGTTCAAAGTTCCACCAAAACAGCAAGGTGCCATAATCTCATCATTTAATTTTTTAGCACGATTTTTAATCTCTTGATCCTGTATGGATGATGAAACCATTTTTTGGTTTTGCGCCGGTAAAATAGGGACTAATTTTGAACTTAATAGCAATTGAAAAATGAAGATAAAAAATCAGGTGTTAGCCATTATTTTTTTTACTTTTAACCAAATCATATTTGTATCCTTTTCAAGATTGGAAGTTCCCTAAATTGAATTAGTGATCCTTAATATTTGTCTGAATGATTTGCAATGAGTCTTGTTGAATTTAGAATATGGAATATAGTAATAAAAAATCAAGAACAAAAATAAGTAAATACATACAAACAAAAAAATATAGGTATAAAATACCCATCAGGTGGTAATTTTTACGGAAGAAATGGAAAATAAAAAGTAAGTAATGCTCATTGCGTATTGATTCTGACTATGGTAGGTTAAATGTGAAATGAAATATTAAGATTTGTATTGAAAGGTTAAACTAAGGAGATTTCTTGAAATGAAAAAAAATCAGAGAATTATCTTAACGCTTTTGGGATCCATTATGTTAATCTCCATTTTTTTTATTTCGTGTGCTACCCAAAAAGGGAAAACTGTACTTGAGGTACTTGATAGTGGACGTTATACATACGCCAGTATACAAGATGGTGATAAAAAGTATTGGGTCGCTGGTCCTAAAAAAAAATTGAATGTTGGACAGGCAATTGACTTTGAAAATTCATTAAGCATGGAAAAATTTCATAGTAAGGCTTTAAAAAGAGATTTTAGCCCTATTATTTTTGCAAACCGTTGGATACAACCCAATCAAAAAGATGAATCGAAGAGTCAGAATGGATCGGATGAGATAAAAAAAATAAGTTCCAGTCAGATGGTTGAGCGGAGCGCTATTAAGCCATGGAAAAATGATATTTCTGTGGAGGATATATTAAAAGGAAAAAGTAATTATAGCGGAAAGAAAATATCGGTTACTGGGAAGGTAATTAAGGTAAACGAAAATATTCTGAACCGAAATTGGATACATGTCCAAGATGGTACTTCAAACAATGGAATCTACGATCTAACAGTAACATCAGAAGACAAAGCCAAGGCAGGGGAAATTGTTCGCATCATAGGCACTGCTGTGTATGATAAAGATTTTGGTGCAGGCTATGTTTATTCAACATTAATTGAAAACGCATCCATAGAGAAAGTTAAATGAAACTATCAACTGAAAGGAGGGGTCTATTATGAGATATGCAATAAATTTAATCCATTTGATCTCATCCATCAACATTAGGATATTAATTATTCTGCTGTTTTGCTCTCCTGCAATTTCGGCAGTTGATTTTAATGGAAGAATCGATACCAGGTACCAATTTCGATTTGGCGATTGGTCTGTTGATAATGATTTACTGCAATACCATTTTTTTGATGTTAGGCTAAGCGAAGCATTTAGCATCGAATGGTATGGTGTGTTGAAAAAGGATCTTGATAAAAAAATTGAAGACGTCTATGTATTGCAGGGGGATCCTAAAGAATATAGTGATGTAGCCTTTCGCGGTCTGCCAGATGCAGCGAACAGTGAATATCAGGTAGAATATAGAATTTTTTCTGCATTTTTTCAGAATAAATCAAAAATTTATGGAGTTCAATTGGGCAGAAATTATTTATCAACGTATGGCTTTAATACGTTTGATGGCGCTCAGGTATGGATGAATCCGTTTCCATGGTTAAGAATGGAAGCCCTTGGCGGCAAGCCATGGCATTACGCTTACTACATCGCGAATACACCATATTATGATTCTAAGGAGTTTATCGCAGGCGGCGGTTTCGATTTCATGTTTAAGGAAATATCTTTGTATGGACATCTAAAATACCTTAATTTGCATGAAAAAACAGATGTGACCTATTTGATAGGCGACCCAGCACAAACCACGATTTCCAATGATCATTTTATCAAAGCAGATCTAAGTTTTAAGCCAGATTTACGGTTTCAAACTGATCTACAGACATCCATAATGAATGAACAAGCACGAAATTTTAATTTTTCATTACGGGGATTTCTGCAAAGGCAGATGTTGACATACCGTCTAGAATACTTTCGGCAATTGGTCGGTATTCAGGATCTGGGAAATAGCTTAAATCAATATTCACTGTTTTTAGGAGCAAGTCAACCTTTTCATCGAATGAACGCTGTCATCAATCAAAGTTTGACAAAATTTTTTAATCTATCTGGCCCTGTTCAAAGCATGGAAGTCGAAATAAGTTATGCCTATCGAGCACCGATAGATGCCTCGGATAAAAATGCTTATAATCCATCTTTTCAAAGTATCAGAGGTGGTTTTATTTTTGCCAATCAACAGATGTATTACCTGCATCTGTTTTTTGATTATCTGTTTTATGCAAGTGAAAAGAATGATATGCTGGCTTCGGGTGGAGAAATTGGCAGGAATTGGCAAAAAATGAAATTATCTTTGGGAACAGCATTTTTTGTTCAAAAATATGATTATGAATATTCAACGACTCAGATTAAAGATTCTTTTTACGCGCGAGAATATTATCTCAATTTTGAATACTCATTCACTAAACAATGGAAGATAATCTGTAAAGCTTCGCTTGAACAAGCCGAGATGTCTTCATTGACCAGTACCACGACAGTTAATCCGGGCTTGCAACAGGATTCTCGAACTGAGTTGATTTCAGATCCGAGAAATTATGTTACCTTTGATATTCGCGCAGCTTACACATTTTAAGGGAGTATATTATGAAATTACATTATGACTTCCATAAAAAAAGTAAAAATATTTTTGCTTTTATCTTAGTGGCAATCATAGCTTTATCAACAAGCTTCCTTGGTGCAAGATTGTACAAAAAAGATAGCGGCATTAAATTTAGTCATAAATTGCACAAGGAACAGGGAAGCGATTGTGCTGCATGCCATAAGCAGGATAGCAAAGATGAGAGATTTATGGATTTTCCTGGTCATGCAAATTGCACATCCTGCCATGAGGATGCGCTAAGTAAGAATTGTAACTTGTGTCATACTGATTCAAAGCAGAAAACTTTTCTTCGGAAAAATCAAAAACTCAGCCCTCTTGTAGTATTCAAGCATACAAAACATAAAAATGCAGGTGTTTCCTGCCAATCATGTCATGTTGCAGCATTTAATTCGACAAGAGTAACGGGTAATGAACTCCTTCCCAAGATGAAAATTTGTGTTGATTGTCATAAAGAAAAAAATATTTCTAAACCGGATTATTGTACTTTTTGTCATGTTTCTGGCTCAGAAAAAATCAGACCTTTTGATCATTCATCAAATTGGTTAAAATTGCATGGTAAAGATGCAAAACTCCAATCAGATCAGGAAAATTGCAATATCTGCCATACCAAGGCAAATGGAAATGACTGCCAAAGTTGTCACCGACGCGAAAAGCCATCTACACATACATTAGGATGGAGGATAAGAACACATGCCCACGCGGCTTCAACGGATCGATCTTCCTGCAATGTTTGTCATACACAGAATGATTGCGTTAGTTGCCATACCACAACTAAACCTTTTACGCATACAGCTATGTGGGGCGGTGCATATAGTCGTCATTGCAACCATTGCCATCTTGATAGCTCAGGTTATGTGAGCGGTTCAGTGGATAAAGGAAATTGCTCGGTTTGTCACACTACTGGCCAAATCTTTGCCAAGCATAAGAGTAAAATGGTACCGACCCATTATCGCAATAATTGTACCAATTGTCACGGTGTGCAAACTTCGGCGCCCAGAATTAAGCATCCTTATCCGGACGGTGTAACGTCCTGTATTCAATGTCATTAATTTGAGTTAGAAGGAACAGTACTATGATGAAAAAAATATATCAGGGAAAAAATCTGATTTTAATATTGTTTTATATGTTGCTTACAGCAAATTTATCGAGCGCAGATTTAACAAATGAGACATGCCTTGGTTGCCATTCTGCAAATGATCTAAAACGAGAAAAAGAAAGAAATTGTCCCTTATTCCGTTAGAGTTTGATTTTAGTTGATAAAAAGGAACCC
>DYNZ01000255.1 GCA_020720805.1 Leptospira biflexa
TGCGGAGGAAGCAACGGATACAGAGTCAGACTTCGGAAGACAGAATTACAGGAATTTGCAGATAAAAGCGGACTTGTAATAAATGTCTGTCATTTCCCGCCCGGAACAAGCAGATGGAACAGAATCGGACATAAAATGTTCTGTTTCATATCTCAGAACCGGCGGGGAAGACCGTCGGTGAGCAGAGAGACTGTTGTCAATCTGATCGGCAGCACAAAAAACAACAGGGGATTGAAAATAAAAGCTGAACTTGATGAAAATATCTATGAAAAAGGAATAAAAATATCAGATGAAGAATTGGCAGGTGTTAATATAGAACGCGATAATTTCCATGGAGAATGGAACTATAAAATTATACCAAAAGTGTAACTGTTATTTATTTTTAACTCCTAATGGGATCGAATATCGCTTTTTTACAGATACGGGCGATCCGAACATCATGGATCAGACGCCTTTTCACCTTGTAAGGCTTGATGCTGAAACAGATCATGGGCTTGAAATTCTTGCCCGATTTCACAGATCGGTATTTTCTCCGGGATCAATTCGTGATTTTGCGACTGAATTGAATTACACTGTCAGAATCTCAAAATTTCTCAGAACCGAACTTGATCTGGGTGAGCGCAATCCGAGTGAAAGCTTTGTCAGATGGGCATTAGCCGGGGAAGGAAGTTACAACGGCAGGGTAACTGCTATGGTTGTTGAGCGATTTCAACCGATTATCAGAGATGCTCTTCAGATTGTTCTCCGCGATATTGTGCGCCGGTCAATTGCAGCGTTAGATAAAGAAGTTATATCTCCTTCAGTTTCAAATCAAACCGAGCCGCCGCCGTCTGAGCCTGCTCCTATTTCTCAGGATGAAGAACTCTCTGAAAGCAGCGATTCGTCAAATGAAGTTCGTCCGGGTCGCGTTGCTACTGAAAATGAGATTCTGTTGTTTGATCGGGTTAAGGCTATATTTGAATTTTCGGAGTCTGCCAAAGCTGAAATGTATGATACCCAATCTCGGAAAAATGTTCCGGTTGAAATTCTTTATAAAAGCACATCATCATATTTTGCTATTTATCTGAATAAACCCTCTTTCTGGATCATCCGTGCTGCTGTTGATTCAAAAAATCCGTGGATCGGCTTTAATGTCAATCGTGAGATCGGGATTCAACTGACGCCGCCGGGGTTTGAGAGGCTTTTTGAAACATCAATCGCCGAATTTCGGCTTGCTGTCAAAAGTATTCGGGATATTAATTTTCTTACCCCGATTGTTCTTGCGGCATTTCAGCAAATAATTGATGACAGGAAGAGAGTCTGATTCAACACCTCACGGCGCGAGTGAGCTTCGATGTCAGGTAACATAGGAACTATCACTATGCAATACCAATATAACCAGCGAAATTATGAAACGTTCCCCGAAACCGATTGTAAAACAGTGGAATTATCAGAATACAAGCGGATTTGCTGATTGCTGCAACTGCGTATGAATACGGTTCAGTACTGGCAAGAAGAAATATTCAGGATTTTGAAGGATGTGATATTGAATTGTTTAATCCTTTTTAAAATTCGGTTTCACCTGCGAACATAAAGTTCAGCCGTTGTAATCGGCTGCACCTGATGGTTATGTATGTTGTTCTCAGAAAGACTGATTTAAGAACATAACATATTGCTGAATCATCCGAAATTCTTCAATCTCAGTTAGACTGAGCTGACAGCTTCATCAAAGATAAACCTCAATGCTCCGAATAATCTGTTCAGATCGG
>DYNZ01000256.1 GCA_020720805.1 Leptospira biflexa
TTAACACGATTTTACCAGTGAAATAAGTTGTAGGCATTTATGGGGATACACTTATATAGACAAGGTCTCTGCTACCAAGCCGTAGAGCTGGCTTATACAACGATAAGAAGATGAAATAAAGAAGAGTAGGCGATGCAACTGTCTCTGCAACCAAGCCGCAGAGCAGGCTTATGCAACATTGAGACGTTTTGATTAAGCAGCTCACAATGACGGTCTCTGCTATCAAGCCGCAGAGCTGGCTTATACTACCGTGTCCTCCGCAATCCCTGGAAATAACCGCTTCCGAGCGGTCACACAACTTTTGCCATCACTTGATCGTTCGCAGGTGTCCCGGCAGCGACCAGCATGATATTCATAGCCGCATTTTCGTCCTGGTCGAAAAGCTCGTCACAATGGCTACACCTCCACATGATTGATGCTTTATCAACGGGCAAGGCATCATGGCCACATTTGTGATGAATCAGTGATGTTTTACCTCTCACCTTAAAAATCTCGCTTCCGGTTTTCTCGGCTTGGATTTCCAACCATTTACGAAACTCACTTACCGCGACTCGTTGTCGCATTCTCCGAGCCGCCTGATGCAGTTCATTGTCTTGCCCCTCAGCATTCTCCAACCGAGCTATACTCCGCAAATCAAAATCCTCCAGGCCGATCAGGGCGTAGTGTTGTGCGATTTTCAGGGCTTCATTCTTGTAAATATCTTCTCGATGGGCAATGGTTTTCTGTCGTAGAAAATTCATTTCTTGACGGAATCGCTTGTCTTTTTTTCGCCATGTCTCTAAATAGGCGATCAAGTCAGGGCGATGATCGGGGTGATTCTTTCTCCACCGTAGCACCAGCTCCTTTCAGTATGTGGCAGAAATTCGGTTTGCTTATTGATGTCAGATTCCCGACTTTAGTTTGAAACCCCCGTTTGTTTTTGTCACAGGCAAAGCGTAAAGCTGCACTAAAGGTCAGAGCTATTGATTGCATGAGGGAGCTCCTATGAAAAAAATACCGTAAGTTTCTGTTGTTGGTCTTGTTCGCCTTGTCATTTTCTCGACCTATTTGTGCTGAGATAATACAAGAAAAAGTCGTTTCTGTCGCTGATGGTGATACAATTTTACCCGCATTATACTCTCGAATAAAATTGTAAATAGTATTTTTTTATAGTAAATTGTTTTATAATTTACTATTTGCAATAGTAAATTATCATTTAATATCCATTTGAGGGGCAATTATGATTATCACAGTTGGCAACACCAAGGGCGGTGTAGGCAAATCCACAATCTCCGTCAATCTGGCGGTGGAGGCTGCAAGACACGGAAAAAAGGTCTTGCTGGTGGACACTGATCCGCAAGGTTCTTCCATTGCGTTCAGAGCGGAAAGGGAGACGGACGACATTAGAGCCGTTGCCCTGGTTAGCGACAAACTGCACAAGGATATTAAAGAGTTTTCGGCGGCTTTTGACTGGATTGTTATTGATGCAGGTGGCCGGGACAATGCTGTTTTTCGATCTGCTGTAGCGGCCTGTGATCTCTTTTTATTGCCGGTTCTACCTTCGCAGTTTGATGTATGGGCGGCTGAGGATGCGGTCAAGGTGTTCCGGGAAATCCAACCATTTAATAATATGCTGGGCCGGATCGTGCTGAACATGGTCAGACCAAACACCAGAGTTTGCAGGGAGGCCCAGGAAGCATTGGAATCATATCTTGAAGACCTTCCTCTTATAGAACAACGGCTCCATAACAGAGTGGCGTACAAAGCGT
>DYNZ01000257.1 GCA_020720805.1 Leptospira biflexa
GAGATAGGAGATGTCTCTTGTCGCTCTGAGGTCGAACGCTGGCCTATTTCTTCAAGGAAGGAACTCTTCAGTTCTAAAAGTCGTTTTTTTCTGTTTATAATATGTTTTGCCGGAATCCCGCTGTAGATACCCCATTCCGGCAAGTTCCTTGTAACAAGAGACAAAGCTCCAACAGCGACACCTTCCCCCAAGGTTACTTTTGGGAGAATAACACTGCTCGCCCCAACAATGACATGGCGTTTTAAGACAATCGGGCCACCGGTGACACCCATATATTTTGATGGCACTGTGGGATTTGTCATAAATTTTCCTGTAAAATCGTCGGAGTGGGTGTACAATTGAACTCCCCATGCAAGGCCAGAAAAATCCTCAAATGTAATTCCCTCTCCAGCCAACAGAACACAGTAGCCCCCCATATGAATGTATGATCCAAAATGTATAAAACCACTACCCGCAGCAACGAGAGTGCAATAGCCGTCTATCCGTACATTATCCCCAATGGAGATGTTTTCTGCTCCAATAATGGTACAGGTCTTTGCGATACGGACATTGCTGCCAAGATTTGAAACCTTCGTTGACTAAATTTTCTTCTGTATAGTGTGTCGGGCCAAATAATTTTATCATATAAGCTGTTTTTCCTCAATCAAATACGGTTATTTTCTGCTGAGTTCGTAAAGAATATCACATATGCTATCGACCTCTTGCTTGGTGAGGCCCACATAAATAGGCAATGTCAAAATTCTCTCAGCGACTGCTCTGGCGTTAGTCAGAGGATCGGTAATTGATACAGACTGGTAACAGGCAAAATCATTAAGGAGTGGATAAAAGTAGCGCCGGGCAAAGATATTATATCTTTTCAATTCTTCATAAAGTCGATTTCGGCTCATGCCAAATTCAGCTTCATCAATCTCCACTGGTAAATAGGCATAATTATATACCACTTCTTTTGACTGGGGGGTAGGGAATTTGATGCCCGGAATTTCCGCCAACCTCTTTCTATAATGCTCATAGATCAGTCTGCGCTGGGCGATAATCTCCGGTATATGCTGAAGAACCATCTCCCCCATCAGCGCCTGGAACTCGTTCATCTTGGCGTTGGTGCCGGGCATGACAACTTCGGTTTCATTTTTGAAGCCAAAATTCTTCAGGTAATCAAAGGTCTGCTTCATGCCTGGATCATTAAAGGTGAGTAGCCCCCCTTCGATAGAGTGATAAAGCTTGGTCGCATGAAAGCTGAACATGCTCATGTCGCCAAAGTGGGCAATGGATGTGCCATTTACTTTGACCCCGAAGGCGTGGGCGGCATCATAAATCAATTTCAGATTGTGACGGCGGGCAATGTCGGTTAAGGCGTCAAGTTGGCAGGGATGGCCATAGACATGCACCGCAAGAATGGCTGTTGTCCAGGGGGTGATAGCTGCTTCCACCTTTTTCGGGTCGAGGGTGTAGTAGTCGGGTTCAATATCGACAAAGACCGGACGGATTTTGTTCCAGTAGAGGGCGTGGGTGGTGGCAACAAACGTGAAGGGGGTCGTGATGACCTCCCCGGATATGCCCATACCCTGCAAGCCAATTTGTAATGCCAGCGTGCCGTTGTTAAAGAGGCATACATTATCAGTTTCAAAATACTCAATGAGTTTTTTGGTGTATCGTTGCAGGACTGGACCGTTGTTGGTCAGCCACTTATTGTCCCATATTTCCTTGAGACCCGTGCAGAAATCTTCAAGATTGGGCAAAAACG
>DYNZ01000092.1 GCA_020720805.1 Leptospira biflexa
GGCTAAAGGGTGCGTCGACATCGCTGGCATTGCCTTGCGATATCCGAAAACCAAGATGCCTTTAGTATAGCTCTTATAGGGAAAAAAAGCTCGACTTTTTTTCCCTATAAAGGAGAATACGCCAATGAAACTCAACTTTAGAGGAACTTCGTACATCCTAAGGGCTAAACGAAAAAAAATGGCATTCCCTATGATAAGATGAAGGGAGTCCAAATCTGACAGATGTGCATACGTTAAGTACGCAGAATTTCTCCCGAATCGTAAAATTCTGCAATTAGGATACATACTCCATTCTTTGCAGTAAACTTGAAAATGACCAAAAGACGCTTCTCAAGCGTAAAAAAAACGTAGTGGACAAGATATGAACATTTTCTCTCTGCGCAATTATCGAATCAGCACAAAGCTCATATTTCTCATTGCCATTCCTGCTATCATCACCTCCACCCTGGCAGTCGGCATATCGCTCAACTACCTCTTTCGCGAAAACGTAAGTAAAACTGTTTACAAGGATCTGGAGAACATGGTGGATATTAGCGCTACCTTTATCAACCGGCTTGAGAGCCATGATATGGATCGAGAAAAGGTTATTGAAGAGCTCAAAGAATCCCTGAATAAAAAAATTATCATTGGCAAGGACGGCTTCGCATTCCTTGTCGATACAACAGGTTTGCTGGTTGTACACAAAAAAGTTCAGGGAAAAAATTGGAAAGATAAAGGGTTTATCAAAAAAATCCTCAAACAAAAAAATGGTTTTATTGGTTATCTATCGCCTGAAACAAAAACTTATAAAATTGCCGCCTTTCGCCATTTTCCAAAGTACGACTTTATTCTTGTGGCCTCCTCCTTTGAGGATGATTTTATCAAGGAACCTTTAGAGGCCATGTTCAAATGGAGTACGGTCATCAGTATTCTCATCATTATCTATGGAGTGGTTATCTCACTACTCATGATTCGACTCATTCTTTCGAGGCCATTGCGGATTCTCCTCAATAGGGTGACAGACGTTACTGACGGTGAAGGTGATCTAACTAAAAAAATCGATTATGTCGCGAATGATGAACTTGGCGACCTAACCATAAAATTGAACCAATTCCTAGACAAGATCCGAGGTGTTATTTACGATGTCAAGATTACTGTTGAATCTGTAAATGCCTCAGCGCATGAGATGCTGGTTGCCACCAACTCTCTTGCCAACGATGCCCAATCCCAGGCAGCAATTACCGAAGAGATGACCGCTACGATAGAACACATCACGCTGGGGATTGATACAGTAGGCAATAACTGTAAAAATCAACATGCCCAGCTTGCCAGCCTGGATACTCATATGGCCGAAATGTCACAAATTATTCGAGGTGTTGATAACCAGGTTCGCCAGACATCGCTAATGGCTGAACACATTTCAGAAAAAGCTGGAAGTGGAAGCTCATCACTGCGAACCATGCAGAGCAGCATGAACAAAATTATCGATAACTCAAAAAAAATGATGAGCATCATAGAGATCATCGGCGATATTTCAGAGCAGATCAACCTCCTGGCGTTAAACGCAGCCATTGAGGCAGCGCGTGCTGGTGAAGCCGGCAGAGGATTCGCGGTTGTTGCGGATGAGGTGTCAAAACTAGCAGATCAAACCGCCGCAAGCTTAAAAGAGATTGATCAGCAGATTAAATTAAACAACCATGAAATCCAGTCAGGTATGGGCAACACTAAGGGTACAATTCAATTGATTGAGGATGTGGTTCAGGGTGTCAATGATATATCCAAATCCATGCTTGCTATCATGGACTTTGTGCAAAAAGAGAGCAAGATCAATGAGCAGGTGGAGAGCAGTTCATCAACAGTGAAGATCAAATCTGAAGAGATCAAAATTTCTATGAAAGAACAGACCTTTGCTCTGACAGAGATTAATTCTACCATCAACAATATCAGTGAACTTGCCCAATCCACCGCTGCTGCTTCTGAAGAAATCGCAAACACCGCGGAAGGGCTTTCAAATATGAGCAAAATCCTGGACCAGAAGGTAAATTTCTTCAAAGTATAAATAGTGCTATGCCCTTTTCAGATATAAACTGAAGTTTTCTAAAATTCGTGCAACGCGTTTCGCACCATTTTCCACAGAAAAAAGGTGCGGCATTTTCACCAACTCATCAGCAGAGTCAAAAAGATATCCGGACTGCAACTCTTCACGCTTTATCTCCTTTGCGGGGAGATGATCGTGTAATGCCTGAACCAATAGCGGATATTCCGCAAATCTTCCTCTAGCCATATAAAGAACGGGAACCTGGTTGAGTATAGCATCTGCCACAATACCGTACCCTGGTTTGGTTAATACAACCGACATTGCCGCTAATAGATCGGTATAGTTGACATGACACCTGGCCAAAGAATCACGCCCCAAAATCCGGATTCCTTGTATCTGAGGATCCTCAAGCGTATGTGCTGCAATGATAACCTCCCACTCTTCAGGGATGTTCCATGTCTGGAAATTGATCTCTGGCAGAGAGTGGCCGCCCATAGAGAGCAGGAGATATTTTCGATGCGGATTTAACCCCAGGGCTGCTCTGACAAATTCTGTATCCTTGGTAGCGCGATTGCCGATCCAGGGAAGATGCACGCGGCTGCATATAAAAGAGGACATCGGCAGGGAATAAGGAAGCTCGAGCAGCAGGTCGCTGGCCTGGTAACTTAGCAAGAAACGCTCAATCCAGGGACGAACGCCGGAGATAAGAGCCCCCTTTTCCAAATCAAGGTAGATCTCGTCCCAGGTAAAATTGGCCATAGCAACACAGGGCACCTCGAGTTTTTCGGCTAGGAGCGCAGCCAGAGGCGAGATATCTGCAATCACCACATCCGGCCGCCACTCACCAAGCTGCCGCAACCAACCTGCCACAGTTGTAGCAGCCTCTTTCCAAAAACTTTCCAACGCTAACACCGTTGCCGGGTAATCGGCATCCAGACTATTACGCTGCACCAATCCAACATCGGTTTTCCCTGTCAAGAATCGAACTGTACCAATTCCCAGTTTTTCCGTAAAAAAAAGCTCCGGTACTGAAGAACAAACAGAAACCTCATGATTTCCTGTCGAGAGCAGTTGGGATATTATAGGGATATTGCGAGCAGCATGACCAAATCCATGGTCTGACAGCACAAACAGAAATTTCATAAAAATATTAAAACCTATCAAATTTTTATTGCCGAATCTTTCAGGAAGCTGATTTTTCGGAGACTATGACATCCTTCAAGCATCTTTTCCTCTCAATTCTCTATCTTTTTGTTCTTGTTGCAACAGGTCTTATCGGCTTTCCGTTAATCGAAGGCTGGAATCTTGGCGATAGCCTGTATATGACGATTATCACATTGAGCTCGGTTGGCTATGGAGAGGTTCATACACTGAGTTCTGCCGGTCGGATCTTTACGGTTATCCTGATTCTTTTTGCTCTGGCTTTTATGGCCTATTTTACCGGTAGTGTTGCTAAAATCCTTCCTGAAGGAGAGATATTAAAAATCCTGGGGAAGCGGAAATTGGAAAGTCGATTGAAAAAGCTGCAAGACCACTATATCATCTGCGGTTATGGCCGTATCGGCAAATTGATCTGCTCTGAATTGGCAGAAGCAGGAAAAAAATTTGTCATCATTGAAAGCAATCCAGACGAGGTTGATAAGCACCTCCGCGATAGCAAATACCCTTATATCCAGGATAATGCAACCAGCGACGAAGCGCTGCTACAGGCTGGTATCAAAAAAGCAATCGGCATTGTAACTGCCGTACGCTCGGATGCTGAAAATGTATTTATTACGCTTTCAGCCAGAGAGCTAAATCCAAAGATCTACATACTTGCCAGAGCCAGCGACGAGAGTGCCGAAAAAAAATTAAAAATCGCAGGCGCATCCAAAGTTGTCTCGCCCTACACCCTTGGCGGTCGCCGTATGGTATCGGCTCTATTGCGCCCCTATGTCACCGATTTTTTGGAGGTTACTACCAGTTTTAGTAAAGATACATTGCAGATTGAGGAATTGACTGTCGAGAGCCACACCCCATTCCTGGGACAAACCCTGCGCGAAGCCAACCTTAGAAATACCTTTGGTGTTATCATTGTGGCAGTGCGTCTGCCAAATGGCGAGATGCTGTTTAACCCAGGTCCAGATCAGTTGCTGTAGCTTGGTGAAATTTTAATCGTTCTAGGTCGCCGCAATGATTTAATCCGAATGGGAAAGGTTTTTTAAGCCCTAACTGCGCGGATGAAATTTTTTATGCATCTCCTGCAAAGCTCCGCTGACGAGGTGCGTGTAAATCTGCGTTGTCGAGATATCGACATGACCCAAAAGCTCCTGAACCGATTTTAGATCAGCGCCATTCTCAAGCAGATGAGTGGCAAAACTGTGACGCAGAGTATGCGGTGTAATTTTTTTACCTATACCGCTACGAAGAGTATATTTTTTTAACAAGCGCCATACCGACTTTCGATCCAGTTGAACACTTTTTTTGCTCACGAAAAGATATGTTGTCGATCTGTTTTTTAAGATGAGCGGACGAGCCCAATCCATATATCGATACAGGATCTCCTTTGCTTTGGGACCAAAGGGAACAATCCTCTCTTTTTCCCCTTTGCCCGTAACCTTAATCAGGTCATCCTCGAAATCGACATCGGCAAGCTCCAGGCCAATTGCCTCGGAAATGCGCAGACCCGAAGAGTACAAAAGCTCGAATACTGCATAATCGCGCAGCTCGTATGCATCCGCTTCATTAAAATGGCTAAAAAGTTTATCGATCTCTTCATTGGTTAAAAAATCTGGAAGGTGAGGATCTAAATTTGGAGAATCGATTGTTTCAGTTGGATTACGTACCGACTTGTTCTCGATTTCCAGAAATTTGTAAAATTGTCGTATTGCAGCTACAGCCCTGGCGAGAGTGCGCGAACTATTATTCTTTTTCTTCTCTTCCAGAAGAAATTGAGTAATATCCTGTGAAGTTACCTGATAAATATTTTTGCGGTTCGTTTTCAGATATTTTTCAAATTTCAATAAATCATAGGAGTAACTATGAATTGAATTTTTTGAAAGGCCTCGCTCGATCAGCAAAAACTTACGAAAATCCTGAAACAGCCGTAAATGTAAATCCACAAGATTCTCCGATTAAAAAATTTCCAACTTACCTTATGATTATCGGTGAAAAAAAACTTTGCTTTATTTAAATAACGATTGCGAACGGGAAAATATAGCTCAGTTGTTGCCTGACGGAAAAAAAAATGAAGAAAGAATATTTAAAAATTCCCTACCACAACCACAGCTTTGGTGAGTTATGCGGCGCGCCTGTGCTGGCTTTTGCGAAGATCGATGAAAAGCAAGCCAAAGAGTTACGTCAGCGCTTTCAATTGCGGACCATTCTGGATCTGGCGAATTTCAGGTTCTACCTCTGGGCTAATCAGCTCCTCCATCTGGTTGAATTAGACGATGAAGCAAGGGAACTCAGCGGAATTTATGACGCTTTTCATCCCACATATCGTCAATTTCCTATAGAGGATATCCTGCATGCGCCGCTGACAGCATTTAAGGAGATCAACCAGGAAGATTTTCAATTCTTCAAAAAGAAATTTCATGTAAGCTCAGTGGAGGATATGGCTTACTTCATTTTCGCGAAATGGGCTCAGGAGATCTGCTCATCTGCTATTGGACAGGGCAAAAAGGATGAGCCACTGCCATCTATGTTGTCACTTCTATCGATACGGAGGCTACTTTTCCTATCCCTTTTGGCTTTTTCCATCTTTGCACTGACAACCTACGCTTTTCGTTCTGAACTTGGCTTGAGACATCCAGCACAGAATGAAGCAAGCAAGACGACTCAAGATGAGTCCAGCTCTTTGCTTGATGATGAAAAAAACAGAGCGTTGGAAAAAAAAGAGGAACCGGTACCAACTCAAAACGAAACAACTGTGCCAGAACGGCGCCAGGAACCACCACCCTTACCGGCTTACCGCGATTATACTGTGCGTTATGGAGATACACTAGCGCGCATTAGCCAGCAATTCCTGGGAAACGGTAAACGATGGCAGGAGATTTACCAGCTCAATCGGGATAAAATAGCGGATCCCCGCGATTTGCGAGCCGGAACGCGCCTGATCCTTCCGCAAAAATAGAGGCTATTTGCTATGGCGATTCTGTAATTCCCTGCTGATATCTGACAACGATACCTCTTGCTCCACCAACGCCACAAGAAGGTGGTACAAAAGATCCGCGCTTTCGTAGATCAGCTCAGCCTTATCGCCATTTTTTGCAGCAATTATCACTTCAGCGGCCTCTTCTCCCACTTTTTTTAAAATTCTATCACGACCACCTCGAAATAATTTTGTTGTGTAGCTTCCTTCTGGTAGCTCCTCTTTACGCTGGCGTATCAAATTTTCGAGTTGACGCAAAAACGAGAAATCTTGCTGAGAATTTGAGTCCATGCTTCTCTCCTTTATCCAATCCAGGTTTGCAACCTTTCCAGAGACAACCAGGAATCGGGCAAGCGCATTTTCCCACCACAAAAACAATCCCCAGTGGGAAAAAATCGATAATTGCGTCAATGAATCAATAATGTTAATGCATTTTTTTTACATCACAATTTGTTTGGATTATTCTCCATTACGTATCGCAGGAAAGGAACTTTCCTCCATGAACGAATTGCAAAAATCGATTCAAAGTGATTTCCTGGTAATCGGCACAGGCATCGCTGGCCTCTCTTTCGCAATCAGGGTCGCAGCATACGGTAAAGTCATCATTATAACGAAAAAAAACAATAGCGATTCCAACACCAATTATGCCCAGGGGGGGATTGCTTCCGTAATCAGCTCCGATGACGAGGTCTCTTTACATATCGAAGATACAGCTAAAGCAGGTGCCGGTTTATGCGTCCCTGAGGCAATCCACTATCTTGCCCAACAGGGATCTCGGCAAATCCACCAGCTTATGAATTGGGGAGCTGAATTTGATACCGACAACAACGGAACTTTAGAGCTTGGTCGCGAAGGGGGTCACACAAAACACCGTATTGTGCACAAAAAAGATTATACGGGACGAGAAGTGGAGAGAGCTTTGTTAGCCAAGGCAAAATCCCTGCCAAATATCACTTTTTTCGAGAACCATTTTGCCATTGATCTCATCACCAATGAAGTGATCACAAAAAAGAGCCGCAAATTTCAAGAGAAAGAGTCGGACAGAGAGTGCTATGGAGCCTACGTTTTAGATATTGAATCCAATCAGGTTGTGGTGTTTCAGGCAAAGGTAACAATGCTGAGCACAGGAGGTGCTGCCCGGGTTTACCAGCACTCTACGAATCCTCCGATAGCTACGGGGGATGGAGTTGCCATGGCTTTTCGCGCCGGAGCCCAAATCGGCAATATGGAATTTTTTCAGTTTCATCCGACCACTATCTACCATCCCGAAGGGGACTCCTTCCTGATCAGCGAGGCCTTACGCGGCTACGGCGCTATCTTGAAAAATAAAAAAGGGGAGTCTTTTATGGAAAAGTATCATCCCCTGAAGTGCCTGGCTCCAAGGGATATCGTTGCCAGAGCTATAGACAATGAGATGAAACAGAGCGGCGATCCCTGTGTTTTTCTGGATATCACACACAAAGATAGCGAAGCCACCAAACATGAATTTCCCCAGATCTATGCCCGTTGCCTTGAACTAGGGATTGATATGACAAAGGAACTCATTCCGGTTGTGCCCGCAGCACACTATATGTGCGGCGGCGTCAAAGTGGATTTAAAATCCAGGACCAATATACGCCGTTTGTATGCTTGCGGGGAGACCGCTTTTACTGGTGTTCACGGTGCCAACCGTCTGGCATCCAACTCTCTGTTAGAAGCGGTTGTCTTTTCAGAAAGCGCAGCCCTGGATGCCGGTGAATTACTGCACAGCCTGGCAAGCCATTCTGATCCAGCAATACCTCGGTGGAAACGACAAAAGGAGATTGGTTACGAAGAGCGCATTCTAGTTGAACATAACCGTAAAGAGGTTGCCAGCATCATGTGGAATTATGTGGGGATTGTCCGCTCGAATGAACGGTTGCAACGCGCTCAGACGAGACTTAAAATCCTAAAAAAAGAGGTTCAGGAGAGCTTTTCCAAAAGGCGGCTCTACCCCAACCTTCTGGAGCTGCGCAACTATGTGACAACCGCTTCATTAATCATCCGCTCTGCCATCTTTCGCAAAGAGAGCCGGGGTCTCCACTATACTATTGACTACCCGGAGAGCAGTGAACGCTGGCTTGGTAGCACCATCATCGAACGCAAAAAAGAGCCTTACCTCGAACCATTGGAGTAGTTTTTTCTTTGTTCCAGCCTCTGCGCTTTAATCAAATCCAACTGATGGCGCAGTAGCTGTTTGTACGGTTTCTCCCCCTTGTTAGCCAACTCCTTAAGAAACGCCAGATACCTTGTATAATCACGACCAAATAGATGGTAGCCCTCATAAAAAAGATCCAGATCCAAAAAATACCTTTGAAAATTCTGATAGTACGCATTATTCGGCTTAAAATCTTTATGAAAATAGAAATCAAATCGATCTGCCTTAAGGCGCTTTTTTAACTTCGCGAAGTGGTCCTGGTTTTCCCGAATCCATTTCTTCTTCAAGAGGCGCTTTTGATCTGGTTGTTGATCTGATTGATACAACGCCTTCAATCTTGCAATCAAGGGCTGAATATGCTGAATAAAGAGGGACTGATCATGGCGAACCTTTTCGATATATGTCAATAGCGCGGCATTATCCTTCACCTTATCTTGGATATACATTTGACTCCCCTCATCCCCCAGAAATGTGGCCACTGACTCATTAAAAGAGGTATCGCCGGGAAAATAGATGGTCGCATGAGCCATTTCATGAATCAGGGTGTTGATGAAAAGGGAGCGCGGCAGCAGCAGCATAGAAGAAAGAAGCGGATCTTCAAACCAGCCAAGGGTACTATAAGCGATCACATTCTGCCTGCGGACATCATAACCTTTGGCCTGCAGCTCCCGGGCTTTCCTTTCCTGATCCTCCCGCGAGAAGAATCCAATATAAGCGACCCTCCCCGCTATGGGAAAATACCAGGTTACCGGTTTCCACGCCAACTCCTCGGATGCGGTAACCAGAAAAACAGGATATTTTTGCTTTAACCGCTTAAATTTAGTGTAGCTCTTTTTTGCTGTCAAACCCAGGTTATATTCGGCAAAATGGTGAATTCCCTGAACGTCGCGCAACTTGACCAACTCATCCGGAGTCACACCATATTTTGCTGGATCTGCTATCACCGTATCGATTGGCACATTATCCGATAATATCTCCCATTGTCCTCTGGCGGCCTGGTAAAGATATGAGACGCAGGATTGCATTGCCATCGCCATGAACAAAAGAAGTAAAATCGTTACTCTGTAACTCCATTGTTGAAGAACTTTTATATTAACCATAATTTTATGAACTATCTTTCAAATAGATGAGATTGCACCTTTTCTTACCCCCAATAGGGGACATACTAAAGGCATTTTGGTTTTCGGATATCGCAAGGCAATGCCAGCGATGTCGACGCACCCTTTAGCCAGTATTTACTGTTTGCAATG
>DYNZ01000093.1 GCA_020720805.1 Leptospira biflexa
CTTATACCATACCACGGTTCAAAAAGCAAGATGGGATAAATTCGCGCTTACTTTTGATTGGAAAACAGATAAAGGTATTCGCTATGCCATCGGTTTCATTGTTGATCATCAAACAACCTGGGATGCGATAAGAGCAACCTATCCTTATCCTGGTGAGTCATTGGATTCCAATCATTTTGTTGTGGATAAAGATAACACTCCAATATATGACAATCCCCTCACTAATGATAAAAAACAATGGAGTCCATTTTTTTCATTTAATCTTTTTGGATTCTATGATCTAAAATTTCATTATTCCAAACAGCAAAAGGCAATCGATACTTATAAATCATTTTTTATTTACAATGCGAAATCAAAGTTTGGTCTATTTGAATTGGGAGACATCTATTATGATTTTTGGGACAAAGACCATGGTATAGTTTTCCGATGGAATAAAATTTTTGAAACCCTAAATATTTATTTGGAATACCTTTATAAAAGCGAATATATTTCAACTGTTGGTGCTGACATTAATATTCTTGTCAGAAAATGGATCAATACGAATGGAAAAAGCATCGAACAAATACGCATGCGCGCTGCAATTAGTTATAGCAGATCTCCTGAAATAGAATTCTTTACGAAAACCGAACACTATTTATTCGGATGGAAGCTAGGCTTTGAATATTTTTTGATAAAATATCTGTATATCTCCGCTTGTATAAAAATAATTATGAAGAATTAATTTCTTATCGGGGAGCTATTGATAAATATGGTGCAATTTTTGGCCCGATGCTTCCTATTGGAGATAACTCGAAAAAATCTAAAACAAAATATCAAAATAATAGTCAGGAAAATGAAATGAAATAATTAGTTGGCATTCATTATCCGGACATAATTAATTTTGATTTTCTATGAATTTGGTCTCTATTTGCCTGAGGGCACCTTGTGTCAGCATTGTTCATATGAATAATTCCCCAAAGGTTAAATCTACCTATTGTTAAACTCATTTGGGAATAAATTTCTTTCGTCTATTCCGTCTTGCTCGTTAAAATCATTTCCTGGCATTTTTTTAATTTGCTTTTTTCCGCTGGCAGTATTTTTTCTTCGGAGATTTTTTTACCACGGTCTTTAATTTCGCATTTAACGGATCGTATCTCCATTTTGCCACTTTTTCCGCTTTTTTCTATCTTCAAAGCGCTGTTATTGTTTTTCCTTAATTCTGTGATATATCCTAAGATGTCCTGGCTGCACCGAAAATTATATTTTTTATGATCGCGACAATTGAGAACAAAAATATCTTTTCCGGTAAAATAGCTGAATGGGTTTTCAGCTTTTGGGGTGTACTGCTCCAAATCTGACAAGGAACCGTTATGCGGTAGCATTATGGTCAATTTTTCCTTGTCCAAATCCTTCATAAAACATTGCCAATTGTACACAAAGCTGCCATCTGCCAAATCAGCAGAACGATCGATATATATCTGCAAATTGCAGTAGCCCCAAAAGGTGTCAAATGCATCCAGGGATTCTGCTAAACGGATTCTGATTTGCTCCAATTTTGCCGCTGCTTTGGTGTTCCATTCCAGTCCGCTGCCTTCCTCTTTATTTACAGCAGTGCCCAGATTCCAGTAATCGATCCGGTAGATGTTGCTCTGTGTTTCCCGTATCGCTTTTTTTGCCGGATCTAAAAATCGGAAGAAAATTTTATTCTCTTTCAATAATCGAACAATTCCCTTTTTTTGCTTTGCAAGCTCCTGGTCTTTATATTTGACCATTATCACATATCCGATTCCCGTTTTTTGAATTTCCGGTTCGATAAATTGATCGGAAAAATTGATCTTTACTGAAGTGCTGTCTATCGAAGGATCATTCACGGCGCAGACCATGGAAAAATCAAACAGACGGAAATCCAGAGATGCCTGAACACTTACCGAGCAGGGCCCAATAGGCGTTTTTTCAATCATTCGGCTGATTCGGTCGCTAAAGGATTGTTCGATTTTTTTTTCATCTATAACGGCTTTTATAATGATGATATAAAGTCCATCTTTTTTGCTTTCTTCGATAATTTTGTAAGAGCGGATGTAACCTTCGCTTTGCGCTAAAATCTGCTGCATTTTTTGCTCGCCGTCAGAAACAACCTGCATGGAACTGATAAAGACTCCGACCCCTTTTTTCAGAGCGTCCTGCATCGCAAGATTTAGCGCGGTTTGTCTGGCTTTGAATTCTGGCTTTAGCAGTAATGCTTCGCCGCGTCCGGTGTACATTTTTTCCTTTTGCCTTCCATCAGTCGGAGAATTTCTATCCACGCTTTGGCAGGCTAATAATTTGATGGAAAATAGTATGATACTTATATGATAGATTTTCTTCATTTTTTTATTTCCAATAAATAAATTTTTCATACGACCTCAAAGGTATATGGCAATAAATTGTATTGACTTGCAGGCGGGCAAAGCAAGGCAAAATAAACCTGAGAAAAAATGCAACCTGGGGGCTGTTTCATGGCGGGGTCGTAAAGTACCTCAAAGAAGTAAATCCATGAAAATTAAAAAAAATATAGCCACTTTTTCGGTAGAGACTAGGATGTCCCTAGGGAGCCTCGTATTGTCCAATACAATGTTTTTTCTGCTGATGCTTCCTGTTTTTCCCATACACCGCCTTTGTATCTCCTGACAATTTTTCTATAGCACAGTCAATCTTTATTGGTGTCATTGCCATTTTTTTTCGTGAGGACAATCAATCCCTATCTTGAATAATTTATCTGATTTCTTTCGTGGACAGGTTGTCTCATTTCCCTTGCAGTTGCTGGATTTGCCGGTCGCAATCATCCACATCTGTCTGCCTGCCTGCAGATATTGGGCGCGGGCATCCTGGAACGCCTGGATGGCTTTCTCCTTTTGTCCCTTCCTTTTGTAAAGCAGTGCTATATTGTAATAAGTCTTTCCCAGATTGGGGTTGGTAACGCCGGTTTTTTTGTATTCATCGAGTGCGAACAGATAGTACTTGAGCGCCTCGTTGAGCTTACCTTGATCTTCAAACAGATTCCCGATGTTGCTGTAGAATGTGAAGAGCCATGTTGTCTCCCCGGTCTGCCGCGCCAGAGAAATTGCCTCATTGTAGAGCCCGATTACCTCTGTGCTGTTCCTGCTGGACTTAATTAAGGCCAAACCCAGGTTGTTGTAGTCCCTCAGCAGGGTAACCCCAGAGGCTCCCTCTTTTTGGGAGTGGGCCAACTGGGCGCGGAAGTGGTCGATCATGCGCAGGTAGTTGCCGAACTTCATCCAGGCCTTGTCATCGCTGAGGCGGAACAGTTTCGTCTCTCCCTGGCCAAGGATGGTCTCGGTGACAAAACCTGATTTGCGCTTGCCATGGATTTCGATCTGCTTCTCTTCCCTGACGCGGACTTGACTCTCCTGGACGGTCACGGTCAGCAGGCTGTCGCTTTTTTTGTTTTGATCCTGTTCTGCCAGGAGGCTGAATTTGGTTCCCAGGACATAGACCTTGAGGGTTAAAAAGTGTACCTCGAAAGAGACTTTTTCTGTGATATCAAAGATCAGCTTGCCCGCGTGCAGATAGAGGTTGCGCCGTGTCTGATCCGCTGCCCTGGCGTCGATGCTAAAGCTGACGCGCAGACCGCTGGCGTAAAGGCGGTTGCCGCCGTTGTCGCGGAAGGTCACTCTGTAGTTGGGGTGTACTGTAACCAGCTCATTTTTTTCGATTCTGCTGCGCCCCAGCAACAGGGGCCGGTGGATTGGCTGTTTGTCCAGGTCGATCAGGGAGATGACGGTGCTCTGCTGTGCCTCAGACCAGCGATCAAAGTCGTAAAGCTGAACGGCGCTGCCGTTGCTCTGTAGTTTTTCGATCTTTTCAATGATGAGGTAGTATTCGCCGTTGAAGCGGGGTGTAACCTGGGCAGGGGCCAGGCCTGCCAGCGTCAGCACCAGGGTGAAAAACAGCACGGGCAGAGAGAAGGGGGTAGGGATGCGAAAAGTAGGGGACATGGTAAATACTCCAAAGGTTAAAGCATATTCGGGACAATCGGAAAAGAGATAGTATAAGCAGCGGACCTTTCGAATAGAAGGTATATAGAACCAATTATTTTTTCGAAATACGCATTTGCAACTTATTTCTATACGAACCTAATGGCGGAGCGAGCAAACGGAGGTAGGGAACTTTTAGTTTTCAATTGCCCCAAAAGTAATATTAGCAGTATTGGGGATTTCGGCATTTTCAAAAGAGGTTTCGTTCGCCAAACCGTTAAATTTTGATTGAAATTAAGGATAACTTTTGCTAGGTGCGAAGAATGCCGATTCTTCATAAGAATCAAACCAGATTTTGACCGTTACAAAACAGAAAGGGTAACTGTCAATTTTTTTTCTCACTGTCTAACCACTCCTCTCTCAGTGTCAAATGGGCTCTGAGACACTGAGAGAATTTTTTTTGACAGTGAGATATTTTTTTTAGACACGGAGAGATAGGTCGCCTCTCACTGTCTGGCATCGAGTAGAGTGCTTTACATATAAAGCATGCATCGATTTTACTGTAAGGATTGCAAATCCCTTTGTCAAGTGTTTTTATACCAGACGTGTATCATACACGTGATACGATCTGCCTGCCTGTCCCTATAAAAAAAAAGCAAAAAGTCCTGTGCATTTTGCTTTCCAAGATATTTTTCTTTATCATAAAAGTTTAAAGGCTATTAATTTTTTACTGTTTGTAAAAAGGGCGAGTACGTTTTATCCATTTCTTCTTTCATAGCTTTTCTATCATCTCCTGAACCCTATTCACGTCATTGATCTCCTGATTGATCTCCGAAAAAAGAAATTTATTAAAAAAATCATCCTCCTGCGGGACAAAGAAGGCCTTGAGGAGATCTAGCATACAAAGGGATGAAAAATCTAGCAAATTATCTCAGGAGATTTCTATGAAAACTTTATATTTTCTAAGGAAAAGCAAAAAATTGTTTTTTAAACATTTTTATAAAAAGAAAGCAGGAATCAGGATCCTTTTTCTGGCAACCTTGTTTGGGGCTACAGCCTGTTCTCAGACGACCCCTGGCCCAGGAGCTGATGAGAATCATCCCGAACAGTTGCGCTTATCTTCGTTTATGCTGCGGGCAGCCTTAAACCCGGACTTAAAATTCGATATTTTGGCTGATATCCGCGAAGAGGATAAAGAGATTCTTCTGCCTTTACCCGCTTTGCTAATCTCCAGGGAGCTAATCGCTGATTTTGAGCATAACGCGCGGGCGGTATATGTCCAGGAACTTTTGCAAACCAGCGGAGAAAGCAAAGTTAATTTTTCCACAAATCCAACATTTTCCCTATTCGGTATAACCACCAAAAGCGATTATAAGGTGCGCGTGCTGGAACAGAGCGAGAGCGATCCACCTGCCTTTGGTGGCATCTCCCGTATTGAAGTACAGAGCCCCTATCGAGCCAAACTTTTCTGGACTCCGGCTCAGGATCAGGAGAGCAGCCAGGACGCTATACGCTATGCTATTTACCTAGCAGATAGCAAAGAGATGCTGTTTCACACGGCTCCTATCATGATCAGCGAGGCTGGAGTTACAGAAGTAGAATTGAGCCAGCTCGAATCCAATAAAATATATTTTGCTGCGGTAAGGGCTGTGGATAGCCAGGGTAATGTGGATAGCAACGAAAATTATCTCTCTTTTCAAAGCGAAAAATCTGCCACCGTGCTTATTTCTGAGGTCTATTTTCCTGACAGCAATGTTGATTACCTAGAACTGACAATCAGCGATACGGGAAAGTTGAAAGATCTTGAATTTTATTTCAGGGATAAACGATTTTTCAAAGCTGATTGGTCCATGGTCTTTCAAAAAGGAGATAGGATTGTGGTGCATACCCAGGAGGTTTCAGAGGATTATCTGTTCGAGGATGGTTTCTATACCATCTATCATTTCTTTCTCCCGGAAAGCGGCAGCATTACTTCAACAGATTTTGAGATCAATTTAAAAACTCCTTCTGGAAAATTTATTGATTTCATCTGCTGGAGCAATGGTGATTGGGGCAAAGAGCAGCAGGCAAGTGTGGACGATGCTGTTGCTAAGGGAGCCTGGCAAATAGCTGGCATAGAGTCAACACCCCAGGATTGCTTGGATTCCTCTCAGGTAAAAAGCGGACAAAGTTTTTTAAGGGTGCAAAAGGAAGAGGGAAGTAGTCCGGATGATCATACAATTATCAGTCAGGATAACAACTCCAGGTCTGATTGGTATATCTATGCGGCAAGCCCTGGCTTTATAAACATTTTTCCTTATCTGAAATTGTTGGATGCTCAGAGGATGAGCGCGAAAGAAATCATACTAACATTTAATAAAGAAATAACCTTCCAATCTATCTCTGATCCGCAGAACCAGATATTACTCAGCAGCGGCGATCAAGTTCATAGCATTAGCAATTATAATCCGCATTCCCTCTTGGTTACTTTCAATACTGATCTTTCTACGGAGCAGATCGAATTAAACCTGGTTGGCACTATCCATGACGCCCAGGGATTTCCTTTATCGCCAGAGTACCAGAGCGCCATTCTTGCAGTAGACCAGGACTTTTCCGGAATACGAATCAATGAATGGGCAGATGCGGGCAGCAATCTGGACTATGTGGAGTTGAAAAATTTTTCTGACCAAGAGCTGTTCCTGGAGCCGGACAGCATACAGCTTGTTTATGGCAAAGATCATGAAACCAGGGCCAGCCTGCTTAGCCTCTGTATTCCCTTGCAGGATGGCGAGCCTGGTTTTCCCGGTGACAACTGTCAGCCCTTTAGCGAAGGAGTTCGCATTCAGCCGGGAGAAATTTTTCTTGTGGTTGATCGGGCCGTTGAGGCTTTGCATCTGCAGAGCATTCGCGCTTTCAATGGCTACAACGGAAAGATTTTCTTAAGTTCGGAGAGCACCCTGATTGGCAGTATGGACCGTCTCAGCGACTCTTATGCCAGCCTGTGCAATAAGCATTGTGTGCGTACCTGGTCGCAGACTCCGGATGCCAACCTTTTTCGCGATCAGGTAGGTACGTCAACCTATTCGGTGTTGCGTGCCGATTTCATACCGGGCACGCATAACACCCAGGATCCTGCTAACTGGGCTAACGGCAATGCGTCCGAAAAACGTAGCTGCGGTTTTGATAATCTATAAAAAAGGGGAGTCTCTAAAATGAAAAGGAAATTGTTTCGGTGGATTTATTTATATCGCAGTATACATGCATTGCTTTTTCTTTTTTTGGCATCCTGTTCTGATATTAGCCTTGAGAAAACAGATTCACTGCCATTCGTCAATAATATTCTTTTGTCGGTACCGGCAGGAGAAGAGTTAGCGGATGGCTACTCATTGGTTGAAAAAATTATTGACCGGATTTCTAAAGCCAAAGCAACCATTGATATGGCAATTTATCTGCTTGATCATGAAAAATTGGTTGAAACGCTGATTTCAGCCCATAATGTGGGTATTTCAATCCGTGTTGTTTCTGATGAGAGTCAAAAATATTCCGCAGCCCAGCAGGAACTCCAAAAAGCTGGCATTCCGGTAAAGTTTGGCAACCGCAGAGGGATCATGCACCATAAATTTATACTGATTGACAATGAATCTTTAATTTTTGGAACGGGTAATTTTACAATTAACGGATTTTTTAGAAATGACAATGTATTTTTATTCACGGAAAATCAGGATCTGATCAATGCCTACCTGAATGAATTTCTTCAGATGTATCATGGTCGGTTTGGATCTGATAAAAATGATCTGAGCGATACCGTAAATCAACATTCTGGAGATAGCTTTGTGCACTATTTCAGCCCTCAGGATAAAAGTAAGATACAGGCAGACTTTATTGCCGAGATTGACAGGGCCGAAGAAAGCATCCATTTTATGATTTACTCTTTTAGTCTGGATTGGATTAGTGATGCGCTTATCCGAGCAGCACAGCGAGGCGTTAAGATAATAGGTGTTATTGATAAAAGTTTTCTTCGTGGAGTCTCCCAGGAGGCACCGCGTTTGTATTCATTACAGCACCCCAATTTGATGATTCGTGTGGATGGCAATGAAGAAACTATTTTCGTGGATGATCATGAGGAGGGAGGCAAACTGCATACGAAAATAATGCTGATAGACGGCCTAAGCGACAACGCGACAACCATAATCGGATCTTTTAACTGGTCGCAGAGTGGTCTGGAGGATAATGATGAAAACTTTCTTATTTTGAAAAGTTCTGCAGTTACTGAAAGATTAGAAATTTATTTTAATCAAATTTATGCTAAATCCTCAGATCCGTCGGCACTAGGGTTAACAATTAGCGGAGATGCGATCGGGAAAAAACTAACATCCGCGGATACCCCGGATGGCAAAAATTGTTTGGAATATATGCTGAAAGAAAAAAATGTTTTGATCAGTGAAATCTACTGGCAGGGAAGCAGTGCCGGCAGCAATGACCAGATGCTTGAGCTATATAACACCAGCGAATGCCCGATTCAGATCAGTCATTGGAAGTTGGAGATAGAGGATCAGGATGGCTTTTTAAGGCAATGGACCATTCCTGACCAGACGAATGCTTATCAAGAAAAAAATAGTCTCCCTGAAAATTATCGAATCAGAGGTTTGTCCTATCTTGTTTTTTATAAAGCAAAGGCAGCCACTTTTGATGGAATTTTGTGTACAGGTGATCTTTTGAAAAGCGATTTATGCTCCAGCAGATTACCCAATGAAAGGAGAATATATAACTGTAATTATCAAAATGGTTGGAACTATTGCTTATTCAATGAAAAAATTCTCTCTTTGCCAGCTCATTTTTGCAGGAGTGATGAAAGTAACCATAGCTGCCTTTTGAATAATTTTGCCTTTTGCTCAGAGCAGGCAGCAAAAGGTTCGGACCAAGCTACTCTTGAATTATGTCGGGTCAGAAGCGGAGATATTATGATATCCTCCTCAGCTTCCTTCAGTTTATCTGCTGATGTCCGGGCAATACGTTTGTTTGATAAAAATGGTCAAATCATGGATGAAATCATTCATTTTCCGAAAATGTTGGAGGGCCTACGAAGTTCTGAGAAAAGCGCAGACTATCAAAAAAAAATGAGTTTGCAGAGAAAAGGTTTATCCGGAACATATCTTCTGCCGGAATATTATAGCCAGGGACCCATGGCAGGAAAAATTATTTCGGACATATCAGCGACCTTATGGGACAGTAGTGCGGCTCAGAACTGGTGTATGTCTGCATCGCTTGCAGGGAATGAGGAGCTATTGCAAAAAAATTCAAGGTATATATCAAAACTTTTTTTTCATAATGGCTTTTTAATGTATGATTTCAGGCAGGAATTATTCGCCTCGCCGCATATGCCCTCTTCCTGTCTTTAATTTTGTTTGGCTGAAAAAGTGGAATAGCAGCAGAAAGGAGTTGCGTGTTTGTTATTATTTTTTGACACTGAGAGATAGGTCGCCTCTCCCTGTCTGGCATCGATTAGAGTGCTTTATACTCGAAACACTTTGGTTCTCGGGTTTTATACCAATAAGCACAAGATTTACTTCGACACGCTCAGTACAAGTGACCGGTTGGGCTGCTTCGACAAAGCTCAGCACGAGCCGCCA
>DYNZ01000022.1 GCA_020720805.1 Leptospira biflexa
GTTATGGCATTGCCCAACCGGTCAAATCTTGTGCTGAGTTTATCGAAGCATCGATACTTATTGGTATAAAACCCGAGAATCAAAGTGTTTCGAGTATATCAATGGTTTGGTAATCTTTTCCCCTGCAGAAATTCTTGAATAAAGGGAAGAGGCATAGAGGTTTTCTGGGCGATATCAAAATCGCTTGCTCCCTCATGAAAAAGTCTCAGGATGACGAATTCCATCGGCTCGCCCGCCTCAATGATATTTCCATCCGGATCCAGAAAACGGAGGACTCGTTGTCCCCATGGCTGCTCTGTGACAGGGTGGATGAGTTTGCCTGGAAATGGCTCGAGGGCTCCGGCGAGATCTGCTACATTGTCTGATTCAAAATAGAGAACAAATGGATGAGGTTTTGTTTCAATGGGCACAGAAAATGAAAAGTTTGGGTCAAGCAAAGAAAGAAAATGGGTGCGTAGGTGCAGTGTCAATCCGCTGTGATAGCTGACGCTATCCCCGAAATCAAAGAGAATTTTCTGATTCAGTACCGATTCGTAAAACTCTCTTGCAATTCCGAGGTTTTCGACTATGAGTACGGAGCTTATAAGTCTCATTCGTCTCTCCTGGTTGACACAAGGTGTCCAGCCTGCAAACGGCTAAGAAAAACCCGGCCATAGCCGGGTTACCTTGATCTTGTTCTATATCTTAGTGACGGCGTTCCTGACGTCGGAAATTGTTGCTTCTGTCGTCTCTTGGCACAGCCTTTTTTACGGCGATTTCACGTCCCTGTAGATTCATACCATTACCTTCATCAATCGCTTTTTGGCCCCCGTCCTGGTTGCTCATTTCAACAAAACCAAAACCTCTGGATTTTCCAGAAAAACGATCCATGACAATCTTTACAGATGCTACTTCGCCATAAGCGGAAAAGGCAGCCTTTAAATCATCTTCCTTAACAGAGTAAGAAAGATTACCAACATACAGATTCATTCTCAAACCTCAAAAAAATTGTATTATGTCTGCCAAAACACCCCAGTAAGCGGAACAAGATCATTCGCATTTTGTCCAATGACTGTACCTGATAAAGCTTAACATTGCAAATAGGTAGGGGACAAACGGAAAGGCTATATCCTGAATCGATAACTATGGTAAGAAAAAACTCCTGATGTGCGTTGCAGATAAGTCTATCAATAATGGACTTGGAAAAATGCAATCAAAAAACCTAAAAAATTACCAATTTCTTGTAAATATTGCTCTGTTTTTTTCTTTTTTTTTCGCTATCGCTGTAAGAGAATCTTACTTTCCCAACTTATTTTGAAAACTTTTCTTAACAATTTTGCGAAGGAATGATTTTCTTGAGAGGATAGGTTTTTTAAATCTGGATCTAAAATTTAAAAAAATGAATCGCTTTTTTTTATATAGAGTACGTCTTATTGTTATCAAAAAAAATATCAGGAGATTGGTGATATGAAAAAACGTTTTGGAATACTAGCAATGACTCTTATTGTCGCATTGTCTGCATCGGTAGCCTTTGCTGGCGGCGAGTGCATCGAGTTGGGCTGGAAAGGCGGCGCGGTTGGCAATCAAGTAAAATGGGTTAAGGGTGACCTTGTTGAGAGAGGAACCATTGCCACAATCAACTACAACTGGAAAAATGGAACCATGACAGGCCGTGTGAACAATGGCGTTTACAAAGGCACATGGGTTCAGGATGGCAGCCGTGGCGGATCGTTTTATTTCAAAGTGCCAAATTCCAGCACAAATGTTCTGACAGGCTGGTGGTCATCCAAAGGCAACACAAAAAAGCATCCATTGCTTGTCCGTCTCTGCCAACAATAATTTTGCTCACACAAAACGCAGCCTAACTTGGCTGCGTTTCTATAGCCTCCCCACTGGGAGGCTATTTAGCCGTATCTTTTTTCAAAATCCATAAGATAGCTGTTTAATTCCCGACAACCCTCGATGGGCATGGCGTTGTAAAGGGAGGCTCGGAATCCCCCAACAAGTCGATGACCTTTCAGTCCATCAAGATCGCGCTCTTTAGCTCCCTCCAAAAACTCTCTCTCCAGTTTTTTATCCCTCAGGTTCCAGGTGACATTCATCAAAGAGCGGGATTTTTTTGCAGCGTGGCCGATGTAAAAACCTGAGCCATCGATGGCATCGTAGATGAGTTTTGCTTTTTCCTTGTTGATCAGCTCCATTCCCTGCAATCCGCCGCGGTCCTGCAGCCATTTAAGTACAAGGTTGAGAATAAAGATGCCAAAAACAGGGGGTGTGTTGTACATAGATTGGTTTGCCGCGTGCACATCGTAGCGCAACATCGTAGGTAGATCTGTCCGTTTTTTTCTCAGAAGTTCCTTATGAAGAATCACCAGGGTTAATCCAGATGGTCCAAGGTTTTTCTGTGCCCCTGCATAAATGAGTTGAAATGAGTGTATATTGAGGGGGCGGCAAAAAATATCCGATGACATATCCGCGACTATGGGTAAGGGCAAGGACTTAGGGTAATCTGGAAATTGGGTTCCATATATTGTGTTGTTGGACGTTATATGCAGATATTTTGCACCAGAATGGGTTGTGATTTTTTCAAGATCGGGAAGCTCCGCAAACTGGCTATCCTTTCCGGAAAAAACCTCACGGACAGCAGGATGCAGTAACATAGCCTCATGCAGCGCTTTTTCAGACCAGACACCAGTCGTTACATAATCGGCGATTTCACCTGGTTGCAGGAGGTTCATGGGAACCATGGCAAATTGCAGGGATGCTCCGCCCTGTAAAAAAAGGATCTCATAGTCATCCGGTATATCGGCCAGAGTTCGGATAAGGCTGATACTCTCCGAAGTCAGGCCTTCGATTTCAGGGGTACGGTGGCTCATCTCGATAACCCCCATGCCTCGATTTTGAAACTCCTGGATGCCTGTAGCCGCCTGAGCCAAGACCTCGACCGGCAGGGTTGCGGGTCCGGCGCTAAAATTGTAAATGCGTTTCATGATGGAGATCCTTTCCAAAAAAATCTTTTGCCGAAATCAGACACTCCCGAACAAGCGTCAAGTGATATTCAGAGAATAGAGAGGAGGTGGCGAAAGAGGAGCTGGTCTATATCAAAAACATTGATAGGTTTGGTGATAAAATCGTTAAATCCAAGCGTGAAGCAGCGCTCTTTGATTTTTTCCTCGGTATAGGCAGTCATCGCGATAACCGGAATTTTTGCCAGAGTAGCACCATAGGATCCGCTGCGGATTCTAGTGATGGTTTCAAAACCATTCATAACAGGCATTTCCAGATCCAGAATAATGATATCGTAGGTTTGCAGGCTTAGCATGTGTAGCGCGTCCTGTCCGTGGCTGGCCAAAACTGGTTTATGACCCAATTTTGTTTACACCTTTTGGATGAGTTTGGCGTTGACTGGATTGTCTTCGGCAACCAGAATGTTCAAACTACGCGAGGCCTTTTCAATGGTTTTTTTCTCGGGATTTAAATTTACTTCTGTCGTTTTCTCTGCAACAGAAACAGGAATGGAGCAGGTAAAGCTACTGTCAGCACTCTTCGTGCTTGTAACTCGGATTTGTCCACCCATCAATTCGATTAATTTGCGTGTGATGGCCAGCCCAAGACCGGTACCAGGGCTGCGCGAACCGGCGTTATGCTCACCCTGAAAATACTTTTCAAATATCTTTTCTAACAACTCTTCTGGTATCCCGATACCGCTGTCGCGAACGACAAAATCGATTCATATTTTATTCGGAAGTTCGGGTGTTGCAACATCTGACCTTTTTGCCTCTATTTTGACAAAGCCCGATTCTGTAAATTTTATAGCGTTGCTGATCAGGTTGTTCAGGATTTGCTGCAATCTTCGTCCGTCGCCTATCAGGATTTCTGGAAAATCATCAGAAATGCTAACAATCAGCTTGAGGTCTTTTTGCGCTGTTGGTTGAAAAAATGTTTTTTCTACATCAAGAATTATTTTGCGAATCCAGACAGTTTCCTGGCGTAACGACAGGTTTGATTCTTCTAATTTGGATAGATCCAGAATATCATTGAGAATCGAAAGGAGATGGGTACCTGCTCGCCGTACGGTCTCCAGGTAGCTATTTTTTTCCTCTTGGTTTTCTGTATCCAGAGCCAGATCGGTCATACCGATAATGCCGTTCATGGGGGTTCTGATCTCATGCGACATTCGCGCCAGAAAATCTGTTTTCAGACGCGCACTTTCGCTGCTTTGCATTCTCTCTTCTTCCAGAAGCTTCTGAGTTTCAACCAGATCATTGATCTCTGTCAGTGTCAAAAGGAAATAGGGTTCAACTCTTTCCGGTTTATCCTCAAACGGATACGAGGCCAGAGGACGGCAATCTCCCTTTACGTAGGTTATTTTATTCTTCCTGCCCAATAACGCTAAAGAAAATGTATGCGGATGGTGGGAGGCGATGGTCTCATTCAGAAAAGCGAAGAAATTGGATTGGTAATTTTTTTCAATGAAACTGGAAAAGGGAGCCCAGCTTATTTTGGCCGCGTCATCGCCAACCATGGCAGCAAAGGTTAGATTGAACTTGCAGATCAAACCATTGCCCGTGATGATCAGAAATCCGACAGGAGCCGTCATGAATAGATCCCGGAAGGAGTCCCGCGACCTGGCTAAGTCAGCTTGCGCGTTGATCAGTTCATCATTTTGTAGCTCAAGTTCGACATGATACACCTGCAGTTCATCCAGAGCTTTGTCCACACCCGTGCTGTGCTTGAAGGCTTGTAGTAGCTGGTTCGCTCTCTCTTTGAGATATTTGAGTCTATTTTCATCCATACTTGCGTACTAACGTACAGAGTATTAAGGAATTATGGTGCCAGAACTTAATGTTCCGATGATATTACTATTTTCGCCGCGAATGACCAGGTTGTGCCATTTGATTTTAATTTTATCTCCTTTTTTGTTGATGATAGAATTTTCCATGAATTCGCTGAGATGGCCTAACCTCTTGATGCCATCCTCAAATGCTTTTTCGATGAGATCTCTGTCCTCTGGCGGTAAAAAATTTTGAAACCAGTTTTGACCAATGATCTGCCCTTCCGGACAACCAAGGATTTCGCAACCTTTGGTGTTGATATGGCTGACAGTTTTGTCATTGTTAATCATCACGATAATCTCCGAAGAGATATCCATGAGGCTGGCGATCCTTCGCTTTTTATCGTCCAGTAGGGATTCCAGTTCTACCGTGTCGTTGATATCGCGCACAATGCCGATCATGCGGATAGGCTTTTTTTCCTCGTTAAAAAAGACCTTTCCTGTTTCCATGACCCAGCGAATTGTGCCGTCAGGCCAGATGATTCTATGTTTTATATTTTCATAATTTTGCTGGTCAAAGAGGGCGCGATTGATGGCGTCCTGCACCATAGCCTTGTCTTCAGGGTGCAGGCTATCCTAGAACGCGCTATAGTTGCCCTGGAAGGTTCCTGGTTCCATGCCAAACAGAGCTTCGGTATTGGATGACCAGAAGAGTCGATGACCGGGGATATCCCAGTCCCAGAAACCAAGATGAGCAATACTCTGGCTGAGGTTGATGCGCTCTCTGTATCGATCCATCTCAATCTGGTTATTTTTTAGCTCTGTGATGTTGTGCAGGGTGACGACCAGACCCAGAAAAGATTTTGGTCCGACTTCATAGGGGGCAATGCGCAGTACATACCAGTTTAACTGTTTGTTCTGCACATGCATCTCATGGGTTTGAAAACTTGTATGTACTTTTTTGATGATATCAATAAGGTCGATATCGACCAGATTATTGGAGATCTCTTCTAAGTAACGTCCTAGATCTGTTTCCCGTATATGAAAGATCTGCGTGGCAGCCGTAGTATAGCGTCTGATCCGAAGCTGCTCGTCCAGAAAAATGGTAGCGGTGGGTATAGCCGTCATCAAATTGTTTAGATCGTTATTGAGCTCGGTCAGCTCCATGATTTTGCTCTGGTGTTCGGCGTTGACCGTGTAGAGCTCTTCATTCACAGATTGCAGCTCTTCATTGGTACTTTGCAACTCCTCATTGGTCGCCAGAAGCTCCTCATTGGATGTTTCCAGCTCTTCAATGGTTGCCTGGAGGCTCTCCTTGTTGAATTGTAGATCCTGCTCGAGATCAATAATACGCTGCTGTGCCTCTTTATCGATATCATAGTGGAGGATATTTTCGGATGTCTCCTTGGTTTGAATATTTTCGATTTTTTCCAAAAAGATTGCGACCAGCGCTTCCTGTCCCCGTTTTTCTGGCAGTTTTTTGACACGCAGGTTGATATTGACCTTTCCGGCCTCTGTTTCCAGGCGTATATTGGAAAAGGATACCTCTTGCTGTTTTTGAAATGCCTTGAGTATACCGGTCGCCAGAGGGATGGATAGCTCTTTTGGGGCCATCTTTGTGATATCATTGTGCATCTTGCCCATGGGGATCGAGAAGAACAGCTTGATATCCTCTCCAAAAATATGCAGAATCTCCATCTGTTCGTTCACAATGATGGTCGCGGGCAGATAATCGGAAGAAGCCATCTGTAGAAATCGGTCCAGCAGCCGTTCCTCCTCGTCGTGGACGCGGATATAGGATGCCCTTGTCTGGAGCTCCTGGCTGCGGCGCCGGATCTCGACAACAGAGGTGGTATCGCTATCGGAGATATGGTTCAACTTGCGTTTTCCTGTGGAGCGAAATATCTTTAATTTTGGTTCCAGCGTCTCGAAATATTCGGACATATCTCCGATGGATTCGCTGCTTCCCCAAAAGAGCAGACCATTGGCGTTGAGGGAGAAGTTAAAATGATCAAAAATTTTCTTCTGCGGTCCTGGTTGCAGGTAAATCAATAAATTACGGCAGGTAATCAGATCAAGGTTTGTGAAAGGAGGATCTTTGATAATATTATGGTTAGCGAACACGATCTGTTCGCGAATATTGCGGTTGATCTGGTAGTTCTCTTCGATAGCTTTGAAGTAGCGATGCAAATAGTCTGTCGGCACATCCGCGATGATACTTTCGGGATAGATACCGTTACTGGCATTCATGAGGGCATCGCGGTCGATATCCGTGGCAAAAATTTTAAAGGATTTGCGGATCCCCTCACGCTCGAGGATATCTGACACAAGGATAGCAATGGAGTAGGCCTCTTCGCCGGAGGAGCATCCTGCTACCCAGATACGGATCTCATTTTTAGGCGATGATATCAGCACTTCGCGCAGGTGGCGGCGCAATGCCTCGTAAGCCTCCGGGTCTCGGAAGAAATTGGTAACGCCAATGAGAAGGTCGCGAAAAAGATAAACGCTCTCCTGGGGGTTCTCCTCAAGGTATTTCACATACTCATGGAGAGAGTAGAGCTGGCAAATGCTCATGCGGCGTTCGATACGACGAATCACTGTGTTCGGCTTGTAATGGGAAAAATCAATCTTGGTTTTTTCCCGTAAGACGGAGAAGATTTTGGAGATATCATCCTCTTCGCTTAGATGGGACTCCCCTTTGTTTGCCTTTACGGTGTAAGGATGCTTGATAAAGGAGAGGAGCTGCTGGGGCATATCGGCCGGCGGTAAAATAAAATCGGCCATACCAGTGGAGATTGCGCGATTGGGCATACCATCAAATTTGGCGCTCTCCTCGGTCTGCACCATCACCATACCGCCCAGCTCCTTGATGCTGCACACCCCCCTGCATACCGTCGCTTCCTGTGCCGGAGAGAATGATACCAATCGATTTATCTGTCTGGTCTTCAGCCAGAGACTTGAAAAATAGGTCAATAGGTAAATTGATGCCGCGATTGGAGATAACCTGATCCTTGAGATAGAGTTTTCCATGGAAAATGGTCATGTTTTTTTTGGGTGGTATCAAGTACACACAATTGGCCATTACCTCCAACCCATCTTCGACCCGCTGAACAGACATCTTTGTCTTTTTGGAGAGTAGTTCAACCATCAGCGATTTATAATCCGGTGACAGATGCTGCACCACAATGAAGGCTACGCCACTATCCGGTGCATGTGGGTAAAAAAAGTTTCGATAGCATCCAGACCGCCCGCAGAAGCGCCTATCCCGATATAATAACTTGGTTTGTCCAAATCCTGATTCTCCATAATGGTGAAAACCTTTTTGAGAAATTTTTTCTTCTTGCGTTTGTCTGAGTCAGCCTCAAAATTGCGCTACATTGCTTTTTCGGATCAATTGTCCTGAAAGATCTGGGATAGATATGGGATAGATATGGGTGTCTTGATATTTATCCCATATGACCCCAGCAAGATTGATTCCTATTGTGGTCTTGTTTCGATGTAAAGTATTTTTTTTCTATTCTCGCGCGGCAGAATCTCGGATGACAGGAGGTACCTTTTGCCTACAATAAAATTTCAGTCAAAATGCAGATTTTGCAACCGGAATATCATCTGGGAAGGGCTCTATAGGGTAGGCAGACCGGATAGTCCTGTAAATGAAAGCCAGTATGAACTTGTTTCTACTGGCTTTACCAGCACAACCCAGGGGAATCGTATTCGAGCGGTCTCTACTGTGGATTGTCCCGTCTGCAAAAACCGCAATCGTTATGAAATTGAATTTATATTAGATCTTCATTAGAAAAAGCGGATGGTCACTCATCTGGCTTACTGCTATTGCCGCGCTCATGTTACCTTTTACTCGGGTCATCGACACATTACTCGTAAAGTGATTCGTCACCACGAACTCTCCTTTCCTGCAATCCTGATGACTGTTCGCAAAGCTGCGAGTGAAATTTTTGATCTCTTTTTTTCCCTGCGGTACAATTCTCGGACTAACGCTAGTTTGGAAGAGCTGTTACAAGGCTGGATGGACTCTTTTGCGAATGAACTTCTGCATTGGGAAGAGCTGGTTGTAGAGGGACGCTCTTTACCAGACCACGAGAAGAGATCTATTGAGGTGGCTCCCTTGCTGCTGCAAACACTTCGGGGCGTTCATGCAAGACACTGGAATCAGATTATCTGGGAATATAGCAAGCCGCTAAGTAGAACTTTTTTCCGTCAGGATAAGGATGTCTTGGAGGTGTGGAATCTGGCGTTTCGCTTTGAAATTTACTGTTTGGAAAATTAGAATTAGAGTCAGAATAACATGGAATGTGCCCAAGGCCGGAATCGAACCGGCACGGGGTTGCCCCCACTGGATTTTGAGTCCAACGCGTCTACCAATTCCACCACTTGGGCTTATTTTTATTCACCGGGAGGAGGGTCTAATACCTCGATAAATTTCCCTTTGGCTCTGGCAACAATCTTTCCCATCTCGTTTTCCAGCTCGGCTCTGTTCTCAATAGTCTTTTTGCTTTTTTTCAGAAACCATCCGCGAATATGCAGAGGGTCACCCAGCTTCGCTCCCTGCAGGTAACGAACTGTCAGTTCACCATTGATCGCATTGATACCCATAAACTGGTTTATACGAGACATAGCCTCCTGCAATATTGAGGAGATTACGCCGCCATGCAGTTCGTTTTCGCTTCCTTCAAATTTTTTGCTTGGAATAAATTCGCCATACACCGTTTTGGTATCTTCATCGAATTTTATGTCCAGTTGAAGGCCGAATTCATTATCGAGGCCGCTGCCATAATTATTGGTATTGATTTCTATTTCTGGTTTGATTACTCCTGCCATAGGTAAAAAACTTTAATAGACCCTTTATTTGTCAACTATAATTCTGTTTCCCCGGGAGGGGAGTGAAATAATGTTTTATAAACTGATGTTTACAACATTTGGAATTGCACTTAAAACTCTTAGACTGCGCTTATTGCGCATTTGTTTTCTAAATTAGGCGTAAACATGAAAAAAAATCTTAAAATTGTCATTATAGGCCGACGTAATGTTGGAAAATCGACCCTGTTCAATCTATTTGCCGGTTATCGCAAGTCAATTGTAGCCGATTTCCCAGGAGTAACCCGCGATGTCATCATCTCAGGTGAGGGACCGATTCAGTTCCTGGATACGCCGGGGTTGGATCTGTTGATGAATGAGCTGCAGAAGCCAGAGGAAAAGGAGCTGGATAAGAGAATCGTATCCAGAACCGAGGCAGTCATCGCAGCAGCCGATGCGGCGATCCTGGTTACGGCAGCTCCGGATCTGCACCCCTACGATTTCCGTTTGGCGGAACTCCTGCGCAAAAGTGGAATTCCAACCCTTGTTGTCGTGAATAAAATGGATTCTGACAAGGATCTGATGCACCTGGGCAATTTTTTTGAGTTGGGTTTTGACGAACTGATTCCCATGAGCGCCTTAAAAAAATGGAATCTTTTTTTATTGCAGGAGAAACTGGCCTTTGTCCTCTCCAGAGAGTTTCAGGTTGATTGGGATTTTGAATTTTCAGGAGGCCCTAAAAAGGGACAACGCGTCTCCTTGCGCGATAAAGCACCAAGTATCGCTATTGTGGGGCGGCCGAATGCTGGTAAATCAACCCTTTTGAACAGGCTTCTCCGTGAGGAAAAGGCTCTGGTCAGTGATATCCCGGGTACCACGAGGGACACAGTAGACAGCGAGATGATTTACTATGGAAAAAAAATTATTCTAACGGATACTGCCGGCATCCGCAAGGCAGGACGGCGGCGCGGTGATTTTCTGGAATTTTTTTCCTTTGAGCGTACCGAAGAGGCCATCCGTAACTCGCACGCGGTTTTACATATCCTGGATAGTGCGGTTGGCATTACAGATACGGATAAAAAAATCCTTGATCTCTGCCTTGGTCTGGGCAAGCAGGTTGTCTTTGTTCTGAATAAGTGGGATCTCATGAAGGAGCAGGGGGAGACGCCGGATGCCTTTTGGAAAAAATTGCAGGGAAAATTTCCCCTGCTGGCTGATTTTCCCTATATTTCAGTATCAGGGCAAGACGGTATGCGGGTGGTCAAGCTACTGGATATGGCGTTGAAAATCATTGCTGAGGCAGGCACTCATGTACCTACATCGACCATCAACAAAACACTGGAAAGCATCATGGCAAACAGACGGGTGGTTTCTAAAGGGGGGCGCTTTCGCATGTATTATATGACCCAGGTGGATGTGTATCCGCCAACCTTTGTGGTATTCGCCAACCACCCGGATTTGATACAGAACAACACCGTAAAATATATGGAAAGATTAATCAAACAAGGAATGGGCTTTGAGCATTGCGTGATTAAACTTCACGTGCGCGGCCGCAAACCGGAGTAAACCAATAAGCATCGATGCTTCGATGGACTCAGCACAAGATTTGACCGGTTGGGCAATGCCATAACCGCGTCCTTATCGACCTTGGTATAAACGGTTGCAGGATATCCTGACTGCATGGCATTGCCTTGCAGTCGGATAATGCCAGGTCGTGGTATTACCAACGTCCTTTTGGCACAAAGTCCATTGCAAACAGTATAACAGGGGCAGGGTATGAGAATAATGATAAACTGGGCTGACTACTGGCAATATGTTTACTGGATGATCGCCTATTTGATTGGCGGTATTTCGTTTGCCTATTTGATAGGGAGGGTACGATTCAGATTGGATCTGCGCCAGCATGGTTCGGGAAATTTGGGCGCAACCAATGTTCTTCGGGTTTTAGGAAAAGGGTGGGGATTTTCCTGCCTTTTCCTGGATGTGCTAAAAGGTGCCTTGCCAGTTTACCTTTCGATTCAGCGCTGGGACTACGCTAACCATTATGCCGTGGTCATGACAGGGATTTTTGCAATCCTGGGACATATTTTTACCCCTTATCTCGGTTTTCGCGGCGGAAAAGGGGTAGCAACTAGCCTGGGGGTTTTTGCTATGCTGGTGCCTTACCCCGTACTGCTTGGTCTTCTTCTTTTTTTTATCGCGTTGTTGCTTACAGGGTATGTGGCCCTTGGGTCCCTAGTCGCAGGGTTTTCCGTTCCCCTGATTTCGCTCTTTTTCTATGGATGGGAAACCAATGAACTTCTGTTGACGATTCTCTTTCTGGTCGGAATTCTGGTTTTTTATACCCATAGATCAAATATCCGTAAGATGCTCACGGGCAGGGAACGGAAAATCTCCCATTTTTGGAACCATAAGGAGAGATGATGCCACAGCTCGCCACATTTCGCAAACCATCCCGAAAAAAATCGAGGGTAGGGATACTGGGTGCCGGTTCCTGGGGAACCGCTATCGCGTACCATCTTGGTAAAAAGGGGGTGGATGTCAGGGTATGGGATCACCTGGCGCAGCGGGCAGCCCTAATCCAGAAAGAGCGCATCAATGGTACCTATCTTCCAGGTGTTTTATTGCCGGAAAATATTGAATTTACCAATTCACTGGAGGGATTTGGCGCTTTGGATCTCCATATCCTGGCGATTCCTACCCAGTTCGTTCGCTCTTTTTTTATGGAATTTGGCAAGGAACTTACCCAGGACAAACCCCTGATTTCCCTAAGCAAGGGTATCGAAAACAGGACATTATTGCGCATCTCGGAGATTGCAGCGGAGTTTTTTCCGCAAAAGCCTTATCTGGTGCTGACAGGTCCGACCCATGCAGAAGAGGTTGCCAGAAATGTTCCAAGTGCCATTGTTGCCGCCTCTATCGATAAAGCACTCATCCAACACACCATTGATCTGTTCATGAGTGATACCTTTCGAATCTACCCCTCTCTGGATGTAACCGGCGCGGAAATCGGCGGAGCTATGAAGAATATTATTGCCATCGCTACAGGAATCTCCGATGGATTAAAATTGGGAGACAATACCAGGGCAGCCATCATGACGCGGGGGTTGGAGGAGATTCGTCGCATCGGCGTGGCGCTGGGTGCCAAAACGGAAACCTTTATGGGTTTATCAGGTATTGGCGATCTTATCGTCACCTGTTCCAGTGAACACAGTCGCAACCGCCGCGTTGGCAAGCAGTTGGGTGAGGGAAAATCGATCAAAAGCATTCTGGAAGGGATGCAGATGGTGGCGGAGGGAGTGCGCACCACGGAATCTGCTTTTATGCTCTGCAAAAGCCTGAAGCTGGAAGCTCCGATTACCAGCACCGTCTACGAAATTCTCTATAAAAACCTGTCAACCCGTAAAGCGATTGGCAAACTCATGACCAGAAAAGTTCGACCGGAACAATGGAATTGATTGCACCTAAAAATCGTCAAAACCGCTGTCAGCTCCTTGCAGTGCCTTTTTCTTGCGCAAGTAGGTGGCAAACATAGATCGAGCGGCGGTCTGTTCGTTTCTATCTTCGTAAAGAACACCCATATTGTAATAGGCCTCTATGATTTGCGGATCAAGTTCAACAGCTCTCCGGTATGATTTCATCGCCTGATCCTTTCGGTTATCGAAATTGAAGGCGTGACCAAGGTAAAAATGAATGATTGCTGTTTTTGGTGATTGGCTGGTAGCAAGAACCAGGTGTCGAATCGCTGTGCGAATCTCCTTTTTTTTCAGCTTTCTCTCATTTGGTTGTGAGGTATTTCTGGGAAAAACTAGCAATAGCCTGCCATAGCGGTAGTTAGCCATAGCGTCATGGGGAGCCTGGCGCACGATCCCTTCGAGAATAGGCCTGGCTTCAATATATTTGCGCTGCGTCAGGAGCTTGATGGCCATCCCCATTTTTTTTGAATAGAGGCTTCGGTCTTTTCCATATGCAAAGGAAAAAATGGTGACAATTTCCAGGAGAACAAAGAAATAGGTCGCTAGTCGGATGATCAGGATTTTTGTCACAAATCTTCCCCCTTTCCGAACTCTTATTTACTCGAAACACTTTGGTTCTCGGGTTTTATACTGGCTAAAGGGTGCGTCGACATCGCTGGCATTGCCTTGCGATATCCGAAAACCAAAAAGCCTTTAGTATATCATGTGAATCATCGCATAACAACAAATTGGCAATAGGATTTTTATGGAAAATCAAGAATTTATCTACTCTGAAAAAGAGATCAAAAAAATTGAAGAACGAAATAAAACAAAAAAATCTTACGAAAATCTCGCATTTCTGCATAGCCCCTGGGCCAGAACAATTCGTATGCTGTCAGAGTATCAGTACCCATTATCCATTTTTGTTACTGAGAATGTTTCCGGAACCGTGGTCTTTTTTGGTTCCGCGCGGATCAAGCCTGCCTCAGAGTTAAAATCTCCGATAGATCACGCGCCGAAGTTTGGCGATCTTAGCCGATTTTATGACGATGCCCGCGAGCTATCTCGCCGTCTTACTCTCTGGTTCCGTGAGAGCAAGAATCAGCACCAGAAATATTTGATCTGTTCCGGCGGCGGGCCAGGTATCATGGAAGCGGCGAACAGGGGCGCTATGGACGCGGGCGGTGAATCCATTGGGTTAAATATTAGTCTTCCCTTTGAACAGAAGCCAAATCCCTACATTACAAAAAAATTTTCCATAGAATTTCACTATTTTTTTCTGCGTAAATATTGGTTTGTGAGCCTTGCTCAGGCTATTGTTGTGTTTCCGGGTGGTTTTGGCACCCTTGATGAATTTCTGGAAACGTTAACTCTGATTCAAACGCAAAAACATCCCTATCGTATTCCAATTGTGGTCTATGGCAGTGATTTTTGGAAAAAAATTGTTAATTTTGACGCCCTGGTTGAGTATGGTGTCATTTCGCCGGAAGACCTCGACTTGTTTCATTTTATTGACAATTTGGATGAAGCCTTTCATTTTATTACAAAGAGTATTAGCGCCTATCCTCTCGAGCCTGAAGAGCGCGAGCACATGATCGAGGGTCAATAATGCACGGCCAGTTGTAATGTCTGTTGATGAAAGATTTGATGATCATTACCACTGTTGAACGCATAAGGTTTAGAAATATGGATGAACAGTTTTTAGATATTTTCGGTTATAAAGAGTGGTCTGGCTCGGTACTCTTGCCTTCGGGGAGCGAGACTTTGACTCTGGCTCGCGTCATAGCTGTTCACAAAAATGGTTTTGTTATCGCCAACGGCAAAGAGGAGATGAGCGCGGAGGTATCCGGAAAGTTTTTATTTGAAGCGGAGCATACCGAGGATCTGCCGACCGTGGGGGATTGGGTCGAGATCCAAGTAGTAGATCCAGGTGTTTTTGCGATGATTCATGCTATCCTTCCCCGAAAAAATCTACTCAAGCGGAAAGATCCAGGTAAAAGAAGCGATTATCAATTGATCGCAGTAATCTTGACGTCGGTTTTATTGTGCAGTCCGCGCAGGATTTAAATCTTAATCTACTGGAAAGATACCTGGTCATGCTGCATGAAGATAGAATTCAACCGCTGGTCGTTATCAATAAAATTGATCTTTTAAATGCACAGCAGATCCATGATGTGGAGATTGGTCTCGATAGATTACATTGTGAAGCAATTTTGATCAGCGCCACGAACCTGCAAGGTTTGAATGCCTTGCTTGGTGCGATTGTTCAGGGAAAGACATACTGTCTCCTGGGACAGTCAGGGGTTGGCAAAAGCTCTATTCTCAATGGATTGTTAGAGCAGGGTAGGTTCAAAACCACAGAGGTTAGAGAAAAAGACAATAAAGGAAGACACACCACGGTTTCCCGTCAATTGATTCTGTTGCCTTCCGGTGCGATTTTTATTGACACTCCAGGCATTCGGGAATTAGGCAACTTGAATGTGGAGCAAGGTCTGGATCAAACTTTTTTTGAGTTTGCGGAATATGCGCATCAGTGCAGGTACCGCGATTGTACCCATACCCATGAATCCGGTTGCGCGGTTCTTGAGGCAGTAAACAATGGCAAGATTGACCAGATACGATACCAGAACTATATCAAGCTGCGCAGAGAGTCGGCTTTTTTCTCAATGACTTACGAAGAAAAACGGTAGCGCGACCGGAGTTTTGGTAAAATGATAAAAAATATGAAAAAGACAATGAGGAAAAAATAATTTTTTTATTCTTGTTTTTTTTGCCAGAGACACTGTTCGATAACCCTTGTAAGCTGGGGAAGGTTTTCTTGATGCAAGGCGGAGATGAAAACAGATTGATCTCCGTGAATTCCTAACTCTTTTTCAAAATAATCCATCTTAGACCATAATACTTCTCCCTCGATTTTATCAATCTGATTAAAAACATATAACAAGGGTATTTCATGCAGATTGAGTTCACGCAGGATATCCTGCACTGTCCGGATCTCATGGTCAACCCGCGACGAGGAAGCATCGACAACAAGTAAAAGCAGAGTGGCATCTTCCATCTCTTCTAGTGTTGCTTTAAATGCCTGCATCAAGGCTGGCGGCAGGTCTTGAATAAATCCTACAGTATCTGTAAGGATAATCTCCTTATTTTCAGGGAATTTAATGCGCCGGGTGGTCGGATCAAGGGTAGCAAACAGGGCATCCTGAGTTAGGGTTTCGGATCTGGTCATGGCGTTTAAGAGAGTGGATTTACCAGCATTGGTATAGCCAACTATGGAGACTACCGGAATCTCGCGACGCTGGCGGAACTTGCGGCGCAGCTCGCGCTGCGTCCTCAGTTTACGGATCTCCCGTTCGAGAAGCGCGATTCGATCCGTGACCCGGCGTTTGCCGATTTCAAGTTTTGTCTCGCCTGGGCCTCTGCCTCCGATACCTCCGGTCAGACGACTCATAGAATCATCCTTTTCGGATAATCTGGTTTTGAGGTATTTTAATTGAGCCAATTCTACCTGTAGCTTTCCATCTTTAGATCGAGCATGCTGCGCAAAGATATCAAGAATCAATTGGGTTCTATCAATAATTTTTAGGTCTGTGTAGGTAGCAAGAGAGCGCGTCTGGCTGGTGGACAGTTCGTTGTCAAAAATTAATATCTCACCGTCTGATTGCATACTCCTGATTACAATATCACGTAGTTTTCCTTGTCCAACGCAGTAACGGGGGTCTGGCTGACTTCGGATCTGGGTGATTGTATCGATGATACTGATTCCGGCGGTTTCTGCCAGGCGCGACAACTCCAGCATGCGGTGTTCATTTTCCTGGGTTTGGCGTGAGTAAACACCGATCAATACAGCTCGATTTTTGCGCTCGCGGGGTAAACGGGCATTGGCCGATCTGTTAAACTCTTCTTCAAGAGCCTGGATGAGTTCCCGAAAGTTTTCATCCAGTAGAGAAGGGGAGAGCGGCGGAAAAACGCGCCACATTGCATTATCCGGATTTTCCGGAAGAAGGTGGGCCATATACAGAAATTGAGGTAAACCAGTGGTATCCATCGTGATAGCCGCCACCAGATCGAGTCGCAGAAGGGATAGATCGGTGAGATCGTCCTCACTGAGACCTTCATTCTCTTTAAGGTGAGTGTGTAGGAGGCGTAATCCGCGAAAGCGTGCACCGCCGCTTCGAACCCGTTTCAGATCGGGCAGTTCAATCTGGGTAGTATCACCTACGACCACATGTTCAACATAACCAAGCCGGTTTACCAATACGCCAAGCTGACGTCCCATGGCAAAGGAGAGTTCTGTAAGCTGGCGTGCGAATTCCTGAGTTATAATCTGGTCAGGTGGAATTTTTTTGGTTAACAGCTTTTCGAGTCGGTGAATCTGTTGCGATTTGAGGTCTGATGTGAATCCGGAAAGATGGGACATGGAGCGCCGCTGGCTTATCCTGCACGCTGGTATTCCTGGCCAATACGGTTAGCCATTTCGCGTATTTTATCCTCATCGAGTTTAAAATAGTCCAGAACATGCTGTTCAATATTTACAAAATCTCCATAACCTCTTTCAATATCCAAAAGCATATTGGCCAGGTAGGTCATATAGACTAGGCCAATATTCTCCTCGGTGGCAAGTAGAGGCTGATGGTGCAGTCGAATCGCTTCGACGAGGCTTTTGGGAAAATTCCAGTGTTCTGTAATCAGAGCTCCAACCTCGGAGTGGCTTAGCCCAAAGGAGATTTTTTCAACGGTGTTGATCTCATTGATCTCTTTTTTTATATGGGTATCCAGTGTTCCCATTGTTTTTGGGCTTAGGGTTAACAGCACCATTTTCCCCAAATCATGCAGAAGAGCGGTGATGTAAGCCAATTCCCGGATCTCCTTTTGACCCATAAAAAAACAGAGTCGATCGGCATAGTAGGCGGTCTTTAGGGAGTGGGTCCAAACTTCCATATACACTTTTTTGAATTTTTTTTCCAGGATGCTCTGTGTAGCCGCAGCGACCAGCAATCCGTTCAAACCCTTTAATCCAATATTTTTTAGTGCTTCGTCTATGGATTCAACTCGTTTTAAAGTTGCGTAACCTGCACTGTTAGCAACTCTGAGCAGGTCTGCAACCAGCGAGGGATCCTTTTTTACCTCTGTCGAGATGGACTGGATGGACGCATTTTCATCATTGATCATTTTTTGTAGAAAGCCGACGTTCTCGGGAAATGAGGGGATATGCTGTACCTGATCCAGAATTTTTTTTGTCCACTCTTCACCGATGGTTATTCTCTCGCCATATTTGGGGACGGATACCTGGACTTTGGTGAGCTCTTGGTTCGCGGCTATGTTGAAGGCTTTGGGGGTTCCTCCGGCATTCTTCAGCATTAAAATAATCATGGGAATTCCAAGCCCAGCTCCTTCTGAAAAATCCATCAGTTTTTCCACGGCCTCTGAGAGGTCATTTAAGGTTTCTGCCTCCTTAACCTGGTTTTTCACCCGCGTAAGCTCGGAAGGGGAGATTACTGCGTTATTGATAACGGAAATGATGATGGCTTCATCCTTGTATGCCAGAGACACCTGGACAAAGAGCTTGTTTTGGATGCTGGCTTGAACAAAATCTGCTGGATTTTTTGTCAGGTTCTCTTTGAAATTACGTATTCCCTTGGCATAGTCGCCCTCTTTATTAATATCCAGATCCTCTTTTAAGAAGTGGATTCTTTTGTAATTGGCGCGCAGACCGTTGATAATCAGCTCTCGCAAAATGGTAAGGATCAGATTTTTCAATTCAACCTTGTTGATCTGTTCAAGGATCATCAATAATATATCTGATATTTTTTTTTCGTTTTCCGCATTCAGGGCATATAACTGGAAGATAATATTTTTATATTCCTTTACGGAGGCCGGAAGGTCTTTCACATTGGTCAGGAAGGTAGAAGCTTTATTCATTGGTGATGGACTTTCCCTATCATAACGGATTGAAAACATTTCATGTAAGTTTACCGCCCATATTGCAACAACTTTTTAGACAAAATATGTATAATTATTCATTCACCGTATTCATTGATGACGACGGTAAAAGATTAGATCAGTTTCTTGCACAACAACTTGACCAGGTTGCCACCGATCAATTTTCGCGAACCTATATTAGCCGCCTCATCCGCGATGGACAAATAAACGTAAATGGAAAGATCGCGGATAAGGTCTCGTCGCGTGTGCAAAGCGGCCAATGCATTGATATAACGATACCTGATACTCATAATCTCGACCTTGAGGCAGTAGATCTTAAATTATCTTTTGTGTATCAAGATGATCATATCGCAATCGTAAATAAACCGCCAGGATTGACGGTTCATCCTGGCGCAGGTGTGCGTCAGGCTACCCTGGTACAGGGGCTCATGTTTGCCATGTCCGATCTCAGCGGTATCAATGGCATCGAAAGACCGGGGATTGTTCACAGGCTGGACAAGGAGACCCAGGGGTTGATGGTGATTGCTAAACACGATCAAGCTCATCGAAACCTTGCGGAGCAGTTTCGAGATCGTAAAGTGAAAAAGGTCTATCGTGCAGTTCTTTGGGGACAGTTTCCAGATAAGCAGAGGTTTCTGGAAGGTATGATTGTTCGCGACCCTGTGCAGCGCGTCAAAATGAAAGTTATCGAAAGTCGGAGTGCTCCTTCGTACGCCAGAGAGATAAGGACGGGGGTTCGTTGTCAGACTAATTTTATTGTTCCGAACCTGGGTCATCTCTCCTATGTGTTCGTGGATTTATTTACTGGAAGGACCCACCAGATACGGGCTCATCTGCATAGCGCCGGCTTTCCAATCGTAGGCGATACCCTTTATGCAAACCGAAAGAGTGCCTACCAGGGCGAAATGCTTCTACAGTCTTGCTCGTTAACCTTCACTCACCCTGCAACAAAGGAGGAGATGAATTTTGTTTTACCCCTTCCTGCCAGCTTTCGTACTCTTCTGAATGGTTATGGGGCAAGCGAATCTGATCCTGTAGCCCAGAGCGTGGAATCCTACAAGAAGCAGATTGCCAGAAGGGATAGACAAGGTTTCGATCAATGAGAAAAATCCTTGGCTATTCTGTTATTTTCGCATCAGCACTCTTTTTTTATCTGGCAACTTACTTTATGAAAATTGCGCTCAGGGATGAAAATATATCGGCGCTGCTCTTCGTGGAGGCGCGCTTTCTCTTGGGTTTTCTTGTTTTTTTCCCTTTTTTTCTATTCCAAAAAAGGGAAATCAAATTGGTCAACCGAAAGGAGATCTTGATTCGGGCGTTTTCCAACTCTCTCGCTGTATTGGCTTTTTTTCTGGGTGTTCAGTGGGGGACGGTTACCAACGCCAACCTGATTAATATGACATACCCAGCTTTTGTCGCCCTTTTCGCCCCCTTTCTGGCGGCTGAACGAATCGACAAATTTGATTTGTGGGCATTGATTCTGACAATCACCGGAGTTCTGTTTTTATTTCTGCACTCCGGTACCGCTTTTTTATCCGGCGACCTGTGGAGTCTGGTTTCGGCAATTCTCTCCGGCTGGGCCATTGTCAGCCTGCGCATTGTACGTAAGACGGATAGCACATTGAATATCCTTACCGTTGTTTTTGGGTTTGGCATGGCTCTGTTTTTACCTGTATTTTGGATCTATCCCTTTCCTGAACTGCAAACTACCCGATTATTGCTCTTCCTTACCGCAGTTATGGGAGTTCTTGGCCAACTGTTCCTTACCTATGGTTATCGGTTTGTCAACGCGATGGAGGGGAGTATCATATCAAGCTCGCGAATTATCATCGCGCTTCTCGTTGGTGGCATTATTTTGGAAGAACAGGTCGGTTTTTGGTTAATTGTGGGGGCGATTTTTATTTTCATTTCCCATCTGGTAGAGGCTGCTAAAGCGGTACAGGGGAAAAATGAAAAAAAAGGCCCGTAGTTCGGGCCAGTGGCAACGTAAGGTCAAAGGAAAATGCTGTTAACTAAAAAAGCTAACTGCATTCAAGGTTGGATCAAAATGATCCCATAGAACAATATCATAAAATAGACCGCAGGGTCAATGAAAAAGTATATTTTTTGCTGCCATTTTTCCAAACCTTTAGATTTTTACTTTTTTGGGTCTTTCTTAAAAAAAGGCCAATAGTTTTTTTTACATCGAAAAAAAAATAAACTTGTCTGTTCGCTTTGCCAAAGATGATTCGTATCTCATATTGCATGTATACCAATAAGCATCGAATTTGACCGGTTGGGCAATGTCATATACTCGAAACACTTTGGTTCTCGTGTTTAATACTGGCTAAAGGGTGCGTCGACATCGCTGGCATTGCCTTGCGATTTCCGAAAACCAAAAAGCCTTTAGTATAACCGCGTCCTTATCGACCTTGGGTCAGCCTCAAAAATCTGACACTCGTGCATCCGTGGACGTCGGTCGCTCCTGTGACTTCCTGTCACCCGCGACACTCGTGCATCCGTGGACGTCGCATTGACAGTTGCAGGATATCCTGACAGCATGGCATTGCCTTGCGTCAGGTAATGCCATGCTGTGGTATTACCAACGTCCTTTTGGCACAAAGTCCATTGCAAACAGTATAGAATCTCATAATGAGGGAGAAAAAACGTGAAGCAGCTTACCAGGTATCCGGTTATCCTTACCTTTCTATTGGGAATAGTGTGGATGTTTCCCACAGCCGTTTTTTCCTTACCAGGTCTGCAATCAGCTATGGGTATAGGCTTGTTTGGCTACCAGCACTCCTTGCATGCAATTCAGAGTATCGAATCGGGAAAAAGTACGGCAAATATGATCTATTCGGATTGGACAGAGGAGAGCTCCCTCTGGTTTGCGGCTCAGAATCAACCTTTCGACCCCAAAGAGAAGAAAAAGGTTACGGATTCTCAAAAAGAAGCCTTTCAAAAATACTATGAGCTTACCTTTCGTTACAGCGTAGCCAAAACCAATCTCTGGTTCTATCCGGTTGGGGCTATCGGATCTGCTGGTCTAGGATATCTGCTGATTCAAATTCCGCCTGATAATTGGTACAAAACGATTGTCTATGTGTATGGCTGGGCAGGTATTGGCTCGGCTGCAGTTGCGCTGGGACTAAGTTTTTATACAGTTTACGAATTTTTCTCGCTTCGCAGCCAGCTTCGGGAAATGCGTGCTCAGTATCATTTTAGCGATCAGATAGGCTGGCAGTGGCAGGCTCCAATGGAGATGGATCTGGTCAGGCATCCAGAGACAAGGTTCATCTGGCGCCTAGGAGGAATCTCCTTTTCCTGATTTTCTAGGAGAATGAGGGGCGTCTACCACTCTGGTAAGCCTGCCACGCCTCCCATCGCTGGGGACTGTTTTTTAAGATCTCATACGCTGCAAAATCTAGCTCCAAGGCCTGACGCAGTGGTAGATTTTCCCCTTCCAAAAGGCACTTTTTTGCCCATTGCAGCGCCAGAGGGCTCCGTTCCTTGAATTGGCGTCCAATATCCAAAGCCCTTGTTAGCATCAGATCTCCTGGATGGATTTCATGGCAGACTCCCCAAAGGAGTGCTTCGTCCGCTTTTACTTTTTTACCCAGAAACAGTAATTCTGTTGTTTTGGCTCTCCCTGTTAGGCGAACCATTCTCTGGATCGCTCCGGCAGCTGGTATGTTGCCCAGGTTTAACTCTGGCAGGCTAATGGTTACATGGTCTGCAAAAAGGCGTAGGTCGCATGCCAGAGCCAGATCCAACCCCAACCCCTGAGCCGAGCCATTTAAGCAGGCGATGGTGGGTATCATAAGATTTTCCAGGGTCGAAATGAGGGTGCGTATATCCTGAACAAGATCCTCTCCTGAGGGTTGACTAAGATCAATACCGCCACAAAAGGATTGACTCCCTTCTGCAGTCAGGATGAGGCACCGAACCTCTGCATCTTTTTTGAGTGCATCAAGATGATCGATCAATTTTTTTATCAGTGCCTGATGCAGCGCGTTTAATGGGGGACGATTCAGGAGAATGATCTCTGTGTTACCATCTTTTTCAAAAAAGAGTTCTGGTTTCATAATATTTTATTTTTCATTTTAAGTGTTACGGCAGGTGCATGGAAAAAGCTATTTGATCCCATCAAGAATCGAGAAAAATGGGGAAATGTCAAGGCATAATTTCCAGAGCCATTTTTATATATTGACGGATTGTATAACTGATTTTCCATCGCTAAAAAACTGGTTCTTATTTTTTATTGTAAAAAATGAAACGAGATCAACCTGAACAAAATGACCTGGCTAGAATTCTCCTGGTGGAACATAATCATTTTTACATGGGTGTTCTTTATAATTTTTTGACAAAATTGGGCGCGCGGGTATGTACGGCTCAGGATTTTCCGACGGCAATAGAGCATCTGGAAGGAAATGAGCTCGATCTTGCTATCATAGATGTTACAAGAGGCGTTAGTGATTTTGGATTAAAGCTGGTATGGGAGGTTCAAGCCAAACACCCTCACGCAACGATTGTTCTCTTGGCCGATGGATCCATTGATCCCTATCTTGAGGAGATGGCTTCCCTTAAGGTTGGCATACTTTTTTCCAAACCTGTAAAAAAAGATGAATTTTCTCAGCTTATTCGAAAATTAATCCATAAAAAAGATCTGTTCGGTCTCGAGAACCATCTCTTCAATCTGGAATCGAGGCACCAATTTTCTGTGCGAAGTTCAGATGAGATTTCGGAGGTCATTTCATCTCTTCTAGCAACTGCGCAACAGGACGGATTTCCATTTGTCGAACCACAGATTATTAATCTGGTATTGCAGGAAACATTGATCAACGCTGTTTACCATTCCCACGGTTTTACCACGGAAAAGCTGGAGAGAAAACCAATCACCTTGCCGGAGGGATACCAGGTGGATGTGGTCTGCGGAAAAGATCAGAACCGTTATGGAATTGCAATCACTGATTATAAGGGAACACTTACTCAGGAGAAGGTCATCAAGACCATGGCTCATGTTGTCCAGCAGAACCAGATGGTTTTGGATAGCCTTGAGAGTGGTGCTGATATCACCGATTTTGTCAGGGATCACGGCAGAGGATTGGATTTAATACGTCGCTTTTCAGGTGAGTATACCTATATTATCGAAAAAAAAGTGAGAACAGACGCCATCTTGATATTTGACGCGGTATATGAAAAGGACGCGAATTATTCTTCGATCAAGGTCATAGAGGTTTAATCTGTTTTAGAAAAAAATGGAGACCTTAAAAGAGGATATTTGTCCCTAAAGATACCATGACAAATGAGCCTGCAGCCTGTTCAAATGCTGTAAAATAATTTACATAAAGTAAAAATTCGACACGTGGCAAAAAGGTGGGGCGATAGCCTATTCCAAAACCAAAATCGAGTGTGACATCCGCAGAGAGAATGCTGGTTGTGCCTGTGTCTGCCAGGCTTTTTCCCTGGTATTGGGCAAGGGTAAGGCCACCGCCTATGCGAATATAGGGTCGGATATCGCTGGAAAAAATATAATAGGTTTCATAATAGAGCATCATCGGGATTAATGTAACTGTTGCGGAAAAGTAGGGAACCGTCGATTGCAGTGTGCCAAATCCAGCGGAGAAACCCATGCGTGAGTTTTTCAACCAGGGAAAATCCAGGGATGCAAACATCGAGCCACCCATGCCTACTCCCAAAAAATCAGCCAATCCTCCCATGGGAAGAATGGGGTTACCATGCAGACCAAATTCAAGGTTCCACGCCTCAAAAAAAGTTGCCTCTTTTGGTTTTATGGTACCTTGGTTAAGAATATCAATACGGGTACGCACACCGGTTGAAGGCAAAGTTTGGCTATTCGTCAGATTTTGAGCGACCAGTTTACTGTCTTTTTCCTGGGCATTGATCGGTGGGGGCAGAAATCCACTAATGTTTAGCAGAAGCCAGGTTATGGAGATCATCCTTGCCAGATGCAATTTTTTTTCCCTTCGTATCAAATGTAAACTTATTTGAAATCTACTCTTCTATTCAAATAATGAAACGCTTTCAATAAGAAAAAGAGGAAAAGATTTCTCCGCTCCTGGTATAAATGTAGGACAAAACATGGAAATAATTTAGGAAAAAAAGGGGGCGCCGGTTTTTTCGCCCTTTTTTTGAACAAAGTGGAACAAAAGAGGAAAAAAACCGGCAAACGTTTTGGGAGATTAGCGTAAACTGGCTTGCGCGGCCGCCAATCTGGCTACAGGAACGCGATAAGGTGAACAGGAGACATAATCAAGACCAATTCTGTGACAGAACTCCACAGAAGAGGGCTCGCCGCCGTGTTCACCGCAGATTCCAATTTTTAGGTTTGGTTTGGTAGTGCGGCCGCGGGTTGTTCCGATTCTCACGAATTCTCCAACCCCCTCCTGATCCAGGGCTACAAAAGGATCTTTTTCATAAATTCCCTGTTCAACATACATCGGTAAAAATCTACCAGAATCGTCTCTGGAAAAACCGCATCCCATCTGGGTCAGGTCATTGGTGCCAAAGCTAAAGAATTCAGCCACTTCAGCGATTTTATCCGCTGTGATAGCGGCTCTGGGTACCTCGATCATAGTTCCCACCAGAAAATCGAGCTGAACGCCCTGCTCTTTGAGAACAATTTCTGCAGTTTTCATGATCACCGCTTTTTGATGGATCAGCTCTTTGACATTTCCCACCAGCGGCACCATGATCTCAGGGAGAATCTGCTTGCCGGATTTTTGAATGGCACAGGCAGCCTCAATAATCGCCCGCGTCTGCATCTCCGTGATCTCCGGGTAGGAGATTCCCAGGCGGCATCCGCGGTGTCCTAACATCGGGTTAAACTCGTTGAGCTCTTCAACCTTGTTTTTGATCTCATCGCTAGTGATGCCCAGACTTTTGGCAACCTCGGTCTGGTTTTTTTCGTCATGAGGTAGGAATTCATGCAACGGAGGATCCAGTAAGCGGATGGTTACTGGTTTGCCCTCCATGGCTTTGAAAATGCCAATAAAATCTTCGCGTTGAAAGGGTAAAAGTTTATCCAGGGCGTGACGGCGGTCGCTTTCCGTTCCCGCCAGAATCATTTCACGCATAGCTAGGATTCGATCAGGTGCAAAAAACATGTGTTCAGTTCGGCAAAGGCCGATTCCCTCGGCTCCATATTTGACCGCCACAGCAGAGTCATGGGGGGTATCAGCATTGGTGCGTACCTTGAGTTTCCGGAATGAGTCTGCCCATCCCATCAGTCGGGCATACTGGCTAGCCAGCTTACTTTGGGTAAGCGGCATAGTTCCGTTGATGAAAACCTGTTCGATCTCAGATGGCTGGGTCGTGATTTTCCCGGCAAATATTTTACCAGTAAAACCATCAATGGAGAGCCAATCGCCCTCGTGGAACTCCTGACCCTTGACGGATAGGATTCCTTTCTCTTCTTGAATTTTTAGTTCGCCGGCTCCGGCCACGCAGGCCTTGTTCATGCCTCGCGCAACAACGGCCGCGTGGGAGGTCATACCGCCTCTGGCTGTCAGGATACCCTGGGAGATGTGCATACCCTCAATATCCTCAGGGCTTGTTTCTACACGAACCAGTAAAACTTTTTCCCCTTTTTTGGCCATTTCGACCGCTTTTTCCGCTGTAAAAGCGATCTTACCTGCGGCGGCTCCCGGTCCCGCATTGAGTCCTGTAGTCAGAACCCGGCCTTCCTGGATGGCCTTTGTCAGTTCACCTCCATCAAAAATGGGAGCAAGCAGAGAGGGGAGGTTGTTAGGATTCACCCTTTTTACAGCGGTTTTTTCATCAATAAGTCCCTCTTCGACCATCTCAACAGCGATTCGAATTTCAGCAAAGGCAGTCCGCTTACCTGTCCGGGTCTGCAGCATAAAGAGCTGGCCATTTTGGATGGTAAACTCCATATCCTGCATCTCTTTGAAATGTTTCTCAAGCCTGTTGCGAATGTCGACCAGCTCTCGGTACACCTCTGGCATTGTCTCTTCCATGGAGGGGAACTCTTTTTTGCGATTCTCTTCCAGCACACCATTATTTTTTGCCCAGGTGCGGCTTCCATGCAGTGTAATCTGCTGCGGTGTCCGGATTCCGGCAACCACATCCTCGCCCTGGGCATTGATGAGGTATTCGCCATAGAAAATATTTTCACCGCTGGAGGGATCGCGCGTAAAGCAGACACCGGTTGCCGAAGCATTACCCATATTGCCAAACACCATGGATTGGACATTGACCGCTGTACCCAGCAACCCCTGTATATCGTTCAGGCGGCGATAGGTGATCGCACGAGGATTGTTCCATGATCCAAACACAGCATTGATCGCACCCCACAACTGGATATAGGGATCTTCGGGAAAGGCTGAACCCTTTTCTTTTTGGTAGATTCTTTTGTAATCTTGAACCAAAGCTGCCAACTCCTCCTCATTAAGATCGGTATCTTTGGCTTCTTCCAATCCAAGACGCTTGGCTGCCTGCTCTTTGCGGTGATCCAGAGCGATTTCGAACATTTTATGGGGAACGCCCATTGCTACGTCGCCGAACATCTGGATAAAGCGGCGGTAGCTATCGAGAGCAAATCTGCGGTTTCCTGTCTCCTTTGCCAGGCTGTCCACGGTCTGGCTGTTGAGTCCCAGGTTGAGAATAGTATCCATCATCCCTGGCATAGATACCGCAGCGCCAGAGCGTACGGAGACCAGCAGCGGTTTTAAGGGATCACCAAATTTTCTGCCAAGGAGATTCTCCAGGCGGATAATATGCTCCTTCACCTGATCTGCTACGCCATCGGGGTATTTTAGGTTATTTTTATAATAAAGATTACACACTTCTGTGGTGATGGTAAAGCCGGGGGGTACCGGCAGACCCACATTGGTCATCTCTGCCAGGTTCACACCTTTGCCTCCCAGAAGCTGTTTATCTGTACCTTTCCCTTCAGCGCTGCCGCCGCCAAAAAAGTAGACAAATTTTGCCGTCATATTAGATATACCTCATTTTTTAAATTTGTCTCCCCGTGTGAAAAAAAACGGCGATTGGATTTCATGTGATCCTTTTTTGCTGCATTTTTTTACCGGGATATTAAGCTATTCATGATGATGGTTTTGACTGAATTATTTTTCCGATCCTACTGTAAAGGAAAATTTTTACAATTTTTTTACAATTTGCCGTACTTCATAGAAAAAAAGCCTTATTCAATTTTTAATGGAGAAGTGTATGTATCTTATGCTTGATGTAGGCGGGACTGCAGTTAAGGCCGCGTTTATGGATGCTGAGGGAAAAATCCTACGCGAACAAACTGTTCCATCCCGCGCTTCCTTTGAAGCCGATGCGATGTTGACCAGCTGGTTTCAGGATCTTGGGATAAGTGATCAATCTGGAATCGAAGCGGTTGGTCTGGGATTACCAGGATCGCTGGATCGCAGTAGCGGAAGGATTATCTCTTCTCCAAACTTGCAAAAAGCAGAAGGATTTGCGATCGTAGAAAAATTGGAAAAAATGCTCCATGCCCCTGTTGTTTTTGAAAATGATGTGAATGTTTTTGCTTTAGGGGCTTATGAGGTTTTTCGCGACCAGGGTGTAGAACATCTGCTTGCAGTGGCGTTGGGTACTGGGTTAGGTGGGGGCTTGATTTTTTCTGGAACCCTCTATACCGGTAAGGGGAATGCCGGCGAAATCGGGCACATGACCTTTGATAGGCAGGGTGAACGTTGTGGATGCGGAAATTGGGGCTGCAATGAGATGTATGCATCCGTTACCTTTCTGCGCAAACAGGTGGCTGCGGGACTGGGACGTTGTTCTGAATTGCCTCCCTTTTGGCGCAACCATTGGCAAGCAGAGATTCCCGCCCGGGACTCCTATCTGGCCGCCATCAATGGAAAACTTATCTACGCGGCAGCCAGTGCTGGAGATGAAATTGCCAGGGCTGCGTTTGCCGGGCTGGGTAAAAACCTCGGTATCATCCTTGGGTCTGCCGCGAATTTGCTTCACCCGGAGGTGATCGCTGTTGGCGGTGCGATTATTGCCGCCAGAGAATTTTTTTGGAAGGAGTTGGAGCAGAGTCTGCAAGGGCACACGATGGCAGGCATTCGTTCCACATGGACGCTGGTGCCTATGGTGGAGACGCGCCATACATCATTCCGTGGCCTCCTTCGTCTGCTTCGGGAGAAGGGGCTGGTTGTTTAGTGGCGGTGCTCTTCAAGCTCATTCGCTCTGTGGAATGCCTGATCAACTGCATTCATCAGGATGCCCTCAAACCCATTTTCCTGAAGAATTTTTAGTCCATGGATTGTTGTGCCGCCTGGAGAGGTCACCTGCGAGCGTAATGTATATGGCTCCTGGTTTTGGTGGCGAAGCAGGGCTGTGGCGCCGCTAACCGTCTCCAGAACCAGCTCACGGGCTAAATCGCGGGGCAGCCCGGCCAGTACCCCGCCATCGATCAACCCCTGGATAAAGGAGTAGACATAAGCGGGTCCGGAGCCGGAAAGAGCGGTAACCGCATTGATCTGATACTCAGGAACCTCGACAACCTTTCCAAGACCCAGCAGAATTTGCGATACCAGCTCTTTCTCTTTTGGGGGAAACCTGTGAGGAAAGGTGACGGCTGAGATTCCCTGACCGATAAGCCCTGGTGTGTTAGGCATCACGCGTACAACCCTTATTTCCCCGCCGGGAATCTGATCCTGCATCATTTCCGTGTTTATTCCAGCCATGATGGATAGAAGGATATGCCCTTTTTTTTGGGTGAAAAGTTCCCACCAGGGTTCATACATCTGCACAACATCTTCAAAATTTTGTGGTTTGATAGCCAGAATCAGCAGATCTGCCTGGTTAAAAAAATCAGCCTCCTTGGGAAAGGAGATAGAGTAGAGTTTTTGCAGCTCTTTTTTGCGGCTGGTGTTGATTTCCAGGCCAATCAGGGAAAATGCGGATTGTTTGTCCAAAGAGGCGAGGATCGCCTCTGCCATCTTGCCCGTTCCGATACACCCGATTGTTGTCATGTGGAGCTCCCTGTTTCCGGTTTTTATGAAAAAATATGATTCTCTTTGGATGGTAGATTTTTTTTACTTATTGACGCAATAGAAAAATTTTTCTTATTTATTTTTTCAGGATTCTTTGCGACGAAGAAAGAGATTCTAAGGGAAACGTTTGTCCTTTATTCAGGTTTCCTATTCCGTACAATCAGGAGATTGATATGCCCAAAATATTAATAGTTGATGATGCTCCAACGGTGCTGAATATCGAGGAGTATATCTTAACACAGGAAAAATTTCAAGTTGATAAAGCAGATAACGCGATGGCCGCACTTGATAAAATCCGCAATCAGCAATATGATCTGGGTATATTTGATGTCAATATGCCCGGAAAATCGGGAATTGAACTGACAGAAGAGGCGCGTCAGCTTCCCTATGGGAAAAACATGAAAATCCTGATTTTGACTACAGTAACCGATTCCGAAATGCGGGATCGCGCGAAAAAAGCCGGAGCGAATGGCTGGATCTTAGAACCGTTTGAGGAGGAGGATCTGGTAAAGGCTGTGAAACAGATTCTCGGCGTCAGCTAATCAGCGTCTCGTAAATTACCGGAAACATATCCAGAAAAAGGATCGGCACAGTGTATGGAACAGAAGATATCTGAATTGATTCGAATTGCAGGTTTGTTCGGTGTCAATGCTGCCCAGGCCAACGAAAACTCTGTAAAACGCAAAGAGATTGCGGAAAAAATTATTATGTATCTTAGCCCGCTGGAGCAGATGAATGATAAATTCATGACTGTTTCGGCCAATTTTTCCCAGGTTGTCTCTCAAGTTACCGACCAGGCGAAGAGCGCGAAGGAGGTTCTTGCAAGGGATAACCAAATCGAAAATGGCCAGCTCATTCTTTCTGTGACCCAGGAGATTGAAGCTGGTATGGCTCAATTGGAATCAGATCAGGGAAATATTCGGAAAAAAAAGGAGTCGCAGAAGCGCTCTTTACTACAGCTTCAGAGCATTGCTTATGATATGTTGGAAGATATCCAGACAGCGATTGACGCCTCAGCTCTGAACAAGGAGCGCGGGAAAAAATTAGGCGAGCTTTTTGGACAGATTCCGGAAAAGATCAAAAGCCAGGCAGGGGATTGGCTCAATAACGTATTGGGCGAAATTGCCACAGGACGGGAATTTTCTGCAAGGGTGCACAACAAATCGAAAACGCAGCTTGAATTTACGAATAATTTTACCGGGTTTATCAAGAGGATGCACGAAGGCTCAAATGAGGTTCAAAATATCTGGCAAAAGGCCCTGGCTACACTCGATCAGGCCGCGAAAAGTATCCAGAAGATTCCTGGAACAGTGCTATCGAAGCCGGAGTTCTCTTTTTTTCAGGGTGACTATATAGTTTCTCAGAAAAAGGCAATTGAAGATTCCGTTTTGTTGCTTTCCAGGCAGGAGTCGGAGTACTTTGAAAAAAGCAGCAAAGCGGCAGAGGAGATGCTGGCCGTTACAAAGATTCCCCTTGAAAAATCTTCGTTAAATATGGAAAATGGACGGGTGATGGAAGAGCTTTTTCGGGAGATTCGAGGTACCGTGCGCTGAGGCGCTATTTTTGACACTTGCTAATGCCAAACCTGGCAGTATGACTTTCCGCTTGCAGCATGAAGTAAGTTCTCCCAGGGCATTGCCGTGGAAGAACTTACTTCGAAGAATCGTCAAGCCTGCTTTTTTGCGGCGCCCAGGTCGATTACCGGATAGACCTTATGCGACCTATTGATAGCGCTGATTAGTGCTTTGATGGAGGCAATGGTGATATTGGAATCAATCCCGACGCCAAAAAAGGATTCATACCGTTCATTAGAAATCTCTATGAAGGCTATGGCATCCGCTTTTGATGTTTTTTGCAGAGATTTTTCCTCATAATGCTCAATAGTAAAATCCTTAATTCCCGACTGTAGCAATGCTGCTTTGAAGGCATCGATAGGCCCATTGCCTTCGCCCTTGGATTCGCTGCGCACTCCGTTAATCCGATAGGTGAACGCAATCGATGTAACGCCGTGAGCTGTCTGAGCTTTGAGATAGTTTAATTCGTCAAACTGCAAAACTCCCTCTTCGCCAAGGTACTCCTGTTGAAATGAGCTCCAGATCTCTGCTGGCTGGATTTCGATCTCCTTGGTATCTGCCAGATTCTGGATATGTTTACTGAACTCGGGATGCATTTTTCTGGGCAGGTCGATGCCATATTTTTCCTTCAGAATATAAGCGACTCCCCCTTTTCCAGACTGGCTATTGATGCGGATAATCGCCTCATAATCCCGTCCAAGATCTGCCGGATCCATCGGCAGATAGGGAACCTGCCAGGGAGCTACTTCATTTTTTTCATCGTAGCTCTTGTTAATACGGCTCTGGTGTACCATACCTTTATTGATTGCGTCCTGGTGAGATCCTGAAAAAGCTGTATAGACCAGCTCTCCAGCGTAGGGGTGGCGGGCGTGTACAGGTATTTGTGTGCACCGTTCCACTACTTCTTGAATGTCCCCAATCGGATAGAAATTTAATTTCGGTTCTACGCCCTGTGTGTACATGTTCATGGCTACTGTGATGATATCCACATTGCCCGTACGTTCGCCGTTTCCAAATAACGTTCCTTCAACTCGATCGGCTCCGGCCATCAGGCCAAGCTCTGTGGCGGCAACAGCGGTGCCTCGGTCATTATGAGCATGCAAGCTGATCAGGACACTATCCCGCTTTTCCAGATGCTGGTCAATCCACTCAATCCGATCTGCATAGATGTTGGGTGTGGACTCTTCGACTGTAGCTGGTAAATTAATGATCATTTTCTTCTGCGGGGTAGGGTTCCAGGCAGAGATCACATGGTTACATACCTCAGCGGCATATTCAACCTCAGTGCCGGTAAAACTCTCCGGTGAGTACTCCAGCACAATCTCCGTTTTGGTCTGGGCTGCCAAATCTTTGACGATCTGTGTGCCCTCAAGCGCGATAGCCAAGATCTCATCTTTCTCCTTCTGAAAGACGACCTGACGCTGTAGGATTGACGTGGAGTTATAAAGATGCACAATGGCGCGACGGGCGCCGGCTATGGCTTCAAAACTACGGCGGATCAGGTGCTCCCTTGATTGGGTCAGCAGTTGGATGGTGACATCATCGGGGATTCGATTCTCCTCAATCAGGCGGCGGGCAAAATCAAATTCGATCTTCGCAGCCGAAGGAAAGCCAATCTCGATCTCCTTGAAGCCAATTTTTACCAGCAGATCAAACAACTCCAGCTTCTGGGTCATATTCATGGGATTGATCAAGGCCTGATTACCATCTCTCAGATCCACGCTGCACCATACTGGAGCCATGGTTATCTTTTTATTGGGCCATTGACGGTTTGTGATTGGGACGCCTGGATCAGGCTGATATTTTTTAATATTCTCTGGATGTATCATTATAGATGCTTCCTTTTTTTTGTTTGTACGATCAAAAATTTTGATTTATAGTGTCGAAAAAAAGATAACGATGTGGTTTTGTGAAAATAGATATGTTAGCCCCTGGGGGCTAGTAGTAGATTTAAGGAAAGTGTGGATAGCTGGGACAAATGCCCAGATTGACTTGTAAATTGTGATGTTTTCATAATAATTTACAATATATGCCTGCTTTCTGGCAGAGTCAACCATAAAATGAGTTGTGTATAGGAAAAAAATCATCAATAAACCCCAATAGTCGATGGGGCTACAGGAATCACAATTTTTTTGACGAATCAGCGCTCTGTTTTTTTGTTGATATTTTTGTGAAACTGTTTTTTTTATACGAAGAGCTTTGCGAACAGCTTTGCTGGATGAAAAAGGAGAGCGCCCATGAATCTACGTCATAAAACCGCTGGAATGCGGGATCAAAGCACCACCCCGGATAACCAGCCGGTGCTCCATGAAAAATTGTGGCGACTGCTGGGGCGCGTACGAAAAATCGACCGTTCGCTGATTCAGCGGGCGTTTGCGAACCATCTTGAATTTACTGTCGGGAAAAATCAATTTACCATTGCGGAACGGGATATCTACCTTGCACTGGCTTACTCCATTCGCGATCTCTTGTTGGATCGCTGGAATGAAACGCAGCAAACCTACTACGATCAGGATGCGAAACGGGTCTATTATCTCTCCATGGAGTTTCTTATGGGACGAACCCTGGAGAATTCTCTCTTTAATATGCGGGCGTTGGCAGTTTCCAAAAAGGCGCTGGAAGAGCTCGACTACAATCTTGAAGAGATTATCGAATTGGAGCAGGATGCTGGTCTGGGCAATGGCGGTCTGGGGCGATTGGCTGCCTGTTTTCTGGATTCAATGGCTACGTTATCCCTACCAGGATATGGATACGGCATCCGGTACGACTACGGCATTTTCAAACAAAAGATTCTGAAGGGGTTTCAGACAGAGATTCCCGATATGTGGCTGGCTGGCGGTTATCCCTGGGAGGTGAAACGGTACGATTTTTCCTATACCATCCGTTTCTATGGCCATGTGGAGTCCTACCGCGATCAGTCGGGTGAAGAACATTTTACCTGGGTGGAGGGTGATAAGGTTATAGCGAGAGCCTTTGATACACCGATACCGGGTTACAATACGCAGACTGTCAATAATCTTCGCCTCTGGTCTGCTGAGCCAGCTCAAGAGTTCAATTTTGATTTTTTTAATCGAGGCGATTATATCAAGGCGGTTGAGGAGAAAATAAACTCTGAAAATATCTCTGCTGTTTTATATCCGAATGATAATGTGTATGCCGGAAAAGAGCTGCGCTTGAAACAGCAGTATCTGATGATTAGCGCCTCTTTGCAGGATATCATTCGCCGCTTCTTAAAATCCCATGATCAATGGGCGGTTTTTCCGGATAAGGTCGCCATACAATTGAACGATACCCACCCTGCTATGGCAATAGCGGAGTTTATGCGTATTTTGGTGGATGAAAAAGACCTGGGCTGGATCGAAGCCTGGGAGATCACCCAGAAAACGTTTGCCTATACCAACCATACGGTTTTACCCGAGGCTCTGGAGCGGTGGAGTGTCTCTCTTGTGGAGCGTTTACTGCCACGTCATATCCAGGTTATTTATGAGATCAATAGGCGTTGGCTTGAGCGCGTTCGTGAAAAATTCCCAAACGATGAGGAGCTGGTATCCCGTGTCTCCCTGATCGAAGAGGGACCCACGCGCATGGTTCGCATGGCCTTCCTGGCAGTTGTCGGCAGCAATACTGTCAACGGTGTGGCCGCACTTCATAGCCGCCTGATCACGGAAACCATTTTTAAGGATTTTTACAAAATCTGTCCGGAAAAATTTCAAAATAAAACGAATGGGATAACCCAGCGGCGCTGGTTGGGTATGTCGAACCGCTCTCTGGCCAAACTGATCACCCGAAAAATCGGCAAGGGCTGGATAACCGATCTATATCAGCTAAAGAAATTGGAGCGGTGGGCTGAGGATGGGGATTTTCAAGCGGACTGGGCAAAAGTAAAGCATGCCAACAAAGTCAGGTTGGCAAAAATTATTCTGGATACAACAGGCGTTCAGGTTGATCCAACGTCGATGTTTGACATCCAGGTGAAAAGGATCCATGAGTACAAGCGACAGCACCTGAATCTGCTGCATGTGATCTCCCTGTATCTGCGCATGAAGAGCAATCCCAACATGACCTGGACTCCGCGAACTGTGATTCTTGCTGGCAAGGCAGCACCAGGTTACTATATTGCAAAGTTAATTATCAAATTAACCCATGAGATCGCAGAGATCATCAATAACGACGCGGATACCCGCCATTTACTAAAGGTAGTATTTATACCTGATTACCGCGTGACCCTGGCCGAGCGCATTATCCCTGCCTGTGATCTCTCTGAGCAGATCTCAACCGCTGGCACAGAGGCCTCTGGCACGGGAAATATGAAATTTTCTTTGAACGGGGCTTTGACGATCGGTACTCTGGATGGCGCCAACATCGAAATCATGGAAGAGGTAGGTGAAGAAAATATCTACATTTTTGGTTTAAAGACGGAAGAGGTGGTCGCGCTGCGTCACAAGGGTTACAATCCATGGGATTACTACCATAAATATTCTCAAATTAAATCTGTTTTTGATTTTCTGCAGAACTCGATTAAGGTTCAGGACAATCCGAATCTGTTTCAGCCTCTGATTCACACGCTTTTGGATGGAGGGGATTTTTTCATGGTACTGGCTGATTTTAATGACTATATGGCAGTCCAGAGCGAAGTCTCTAAAGAGTTTCGTAACTCAACGCAATGGTGGAAAAAATCCATATTGAATTCTGCCAGGATGGGAAAATTTTCTGCGGACAGAACGATCGCAGAATATGCTAGGGATATCTGGAAAATACCGCCTGTGCCGGTTAAAGCAGCGGAAACGTTTCATGCGTTTTAATCGTTTTCTATAATCGTTGTTGGCATGTGGAAATTTATTTTTAAGCGTCTTTTGCATCTGATTCCCCTGGTTCTTGGTATAACCTTTGTTGCCTTTATGGTGTTTCAGTTGGCGCCGGGTGACTATTTTACAAAGATGACTCTGGATCCAAATATATCACCCGAGCTGCTTCAGAAAATGAGGAAAGATTTTGCGTTAGATAAACCTGCTCTTGTGCAGTATTTTATCTGGTTACAGCAGATTTTTCAAGGAAATCTGGGGCTTTCACTGCATTACCAGATTCCTGTTTGGACGTTGATCCGCTCTTTTCTCTGGAATACCTTCCTGTTGTCCTTTGCTGCCCTGGTGCTGACCTGGTTTCTGGCCATTCCTTTGGGAATTATCTCTGCAGTGCGCCAATACCAGTGGCCCGATAAGGTTACAGGCTTTATTGCATTTCTGGGGATGTCCTTGCCGAATTTTTTTCTGGCGTTTCTGCTCCTTTTTTTTGTCTCCCAAACAAAAATTTTACCAACGGGAGGGATGGCGAGTCCTGTGCACGAACTGCTCTCTCCATGGCAAAAAATAATGGATGTAGGTCACCATCTCATTTTACCTGCGGTGGTTTTGACCGTGGGTTCTCTGGCTGGTTTGCTACGTATCATGCGCAGCAATATGCTGGAGGTGCTTGGGGCGCGCTATATCGTGACTGCCCGGGCAAAAGGTTTACCTGAGAGGGTTGTGATTTTTAAACACGCCCTGCGCAACGCGATAAACCCTATGGTGACCATCTTTGGTTACGAACTCTCCTCCCTTTTTTCGGGAGCCGCGCTGGTAGAGATGATCCTGCGCTGGCCGGGGATGGGGCAATTGATGCTGGAAGCTACGCTGAATCAGGATATCTATTTGATCATGGGAAATCTTTTGATGGGTTCGGTGCTGCTGCTTCTGGGAAATCTTATAGCTGATATTTTACTTGCGTATGTGGATCCACGCGTACGCGAAGAGATGCGCAAGCAGTAGTGCTTCTGTGAAAGCAGAGATTGTTGACCAAGGGGTAGTCTTTTGACGATGGATGATCTTCAGATAAAAAAAAACGGTCATGTCTTGTATATCACAATTCACCGACCAGAAAAAAAGAACGCCCTGTCCCCGGAACTTCTGGTGGCGCTGGCAGATACTCTGGATTTTTATGCCGTTGAGGCGAAGACCCTGATACCGGTAATTTGCGGCAGCGGGGATCAATTTTTTTCGTCTGGATATGATATATCCCGCATTCCGACGATGGCCGACAGTGAAGCCCAGTCATTCGCCAACCATAAACCTCTTGACCGAGCCGTTGAAGCGATTGCCAATTTCCCTTATCCTGTGATTGCCGCTCTGAACGGGGCTGTTTATGGTGGCGCCTGCGAGCTTGTTTTTGCCTGTGATTTTCGCTTTGCAGCGGAGAATGTGATGATGAGCATGCCTCCAGCTCGGTTAGGTCTGGTGTACTCTTTGGCTGGACTGCGGCGCATGCGTAATGTGATCGGTTTAGCCAACTTAAAAAAAATGATTTTTACCGCTGGTCGCTTTTCAGGCGATGAGTTGTTCCATTTTGGAGCTGTCGATAAAATTTTGCCAAGGGAGAAGCTGCGCGAATATGCGGAGGAGACAGCTGTAAGCATGGGGGAGCTTTCGCCAATCTCCCTGCAGGGGCATAAAAAAATTTTTGGTGTGCTGGAACACCAATGGATAGGGGAATCGGATGAAGCCCTGGTGAAATCTTGGATCGAAAAATCCTACCTTAGCCAGGATGCCCGTGAAGGAAAAGCCGCATTTTTGGAAAAAAGGAGACCCGACTTTCAGGGAAAATAGGGATCACATCCGGAAAAAGGCAACCAACTATAATATACTCGAAACACTTTGGTTCTCGGGTTTTATACCAATAGGCATCGATGCTTCGATGAACTCAGCACAAGATTTGACAGGTTGGGCAATGCCATAACCGCGTCCTTTTGGCACAAAGTCCATTGCAAACAGTAAATACTGGCTAAAGGGTGCGTCGACATCGCTGGCATTGCCTTGCGATATCCGAAAACCAAAAAGCCCTTAGTATAGTTCTTCCAAATTTTTATAAGTCTCCTCTCTTTTGATTGTATTGTAAAATTTCTATTGGAAAATTTATTCCGGGTAATAAAATTTGTTGCCTTATTCCGGGGTGTTTCCAGGTATAGTCAAAAACAGGCCCACCTCAAGCGCGGACCAATTTATGGATTTGCAGGTGATTCCGCCATGTTTTCCCCAACTTTGTTTTTTGAACTACGCAGGTATTCCTCCCAAAAGTTTTATTCTGACCTGAGCGCCGGGTTAATTGTCGGTATTGTTTCTTTACCTTTATCTATCGCCTTTGCCATCGCATCTGGCGTCTCGCCGGAGCGCGGATTGATTACAGCTTTCCTTGCCGGCTTTATTATCTCCTTTCTGGGAGGTACTACGGCACAGATTGGAGGCCCTACCGGAGCCTTTGTTGTGATCATTTTTGGAATCGTGGAAAAATTTGGCTATAGCGGGTTGCAGGTTGCGACTATCATGGCTGGCGTTTTTTTGCTGATTCTTGGAATTAGCAGGTTAGGTAACGTGATCCAATTTATTCCGATTCCGGTTACCATTGGTTTTACCTCAGGCATTGCTGTCATTATTTTTACAGGACAGGTCGCTGATCTGTTGGGATTGAATGCTGCAGGCATAGGAGCTGACTTTATTGCCAGATGGTCTTTTTATTTGCAATCGTTAGAACAGACGAACCTGGTTAATTTTGCTTTGGGGCTTGGTTCGATGGCCGTTATCCTGTTATGGCCCAAGATCACCCGAAAGATACCGGGACCGCTGGTTGCTGTAGTCGCCAGTTCTTTGTTGGTCTATTTTCTGGGTCTGCCTGTGGATACGATTGGCAGTCGTTTCCATAACCTCAGTAGCACCTTGCCGCCGCTGCGCTTGCCAGAGATATCATTGACCCTCCTGAGAGATCTTCTGCCTGCGGCAGTATCGATCGCCTTGCTTGGGGGGATTGAGTCTCTGCTGTCTGCGGTAGTCGCTGATGGTATGACCGGAAAACGGCATAACTCCAATATGGAACTGATAGCCCAGGGCGCTGCAAATGTGGTCTCCCCGCTGTTGGGAGGGATTCCTGCAACGGGGGCTATAGCCAGGACAGCAACAAATATCCGCAATGGGGCTGTATCGCCTGTAGCCGGATTGATCAATGCAACCTTTATTGGATTAAGTTTTTTCTTTCTTGGGGATTTGATGCGATGGATTCCCATGGCTTCTTTGGCTGCGGTGCTGATGATCGTTGCCTACAATATGAGTGAATGGAGAGCCTTTCGTTCCCTGCTAAAGGGATCACGCAGTGATGCACTGGTGCTTGCTATAACTTTTTTTCTAACGGTAGTTATCGATTTGACCGTGGCGATTGAGGTAGGGATGGTGCTTGCTGCGATTCTGTTTATGCGGCGGGCTATACTGGCAGCGGATATACACATGGTGCCCGAGGCTGGAGCTGATCCGACAGTACCCGATCTCGAGATTCTTGATCCCCAGGGTCTGTTTCGAAAGAAGATTCATGTTTTTGAGGTATCGGGACCATTTTTTTTCGGTACGATATATAAATTTGAACAGGCTATGGCTGATACAGCGGAAATTCCACAAATTCAGATTATAAGATTGAAAAATGTTCCCTTTATCGACGCGACAGGTCTTTACAGGTTGAAGGAGGCTATTGCCCGTTCACGGGACAAGGGGGTTGAGGTCTATTTAAGCGGCCCCACTCCGATAGCGATGAAAACGTTGCAAAAAGGGAATGTGGCAGCGGTATTAGGTTCCGGTGACAGAATTTTTAAAAAGTTCCATGAAGCCTGGTCGCACGCTGTCAAGCAGCTCGACATGGGGAAGAGCTAACCCAGGAGGGATGTCATTGACCAACAATGGTAAAATGTTATAAATGGCAGCTTGTATTCCCCATAACAATTTGCCAAAGTCTAAGCCAATTTCTTGTGAGAATAAAAAAATCTCTTGACAGAAAAAAAATAGTCTGAATTTTTTACGTATGCGCACAGGAGGAAGAGGGGTGTGATTCCCCCGCTGGCCCGCAACTGTAATGGAGCGAATGCTTCTAAGTCAGATACTCCTTTGTTTACCGGAAATCCTCGGGGAAAGGGATGGTTACGAAGTGCTTTATTGGATCTATTGTCATCCAATGAGCCCTGATCTCGCGGCGCGCCGCGCTTCCTTCCAAGAGTCTCCAGTTATACCAATAAGCATCGAATTTGACCGGTTGGGCAATGCTATAGCCGCGTCCTTATCGTCCTTGGCATAAACGGTTGCGGGACAGAGTCCATTGCAAACGGTAAACACGCAAATTAATTTTGCAGATTTTTTTTTGGAGACAATCATGAAACACATTTTTGACTGGAAGCACCAGCCTTTGGTGCAAAAATTTCTTTTCCTTTTTTTTATCGGCGCATTGTTGAGCGGATGCGTTCAGGACGATGATATTGAGATAAAAGGCAATTGGGCTGATACCTATTCGGTGACTTATGTTATTTCTAACGATATATGGTCAGAATCGGGAACGGATTGGGGTTCGAGCAACACTTACACCTATGACAAGGTTATCCATGATTACGATAATGACACAAAAAAATTGGTCTACCAGGAGCCGGCAAACGCGAGTTATAATGCTAATAAATTTGGCCGCATACAATGGGTTAAAGTTGATAAAAATCTTTTTTACTTCTGCATGGAGGTTTACGGAAAAGATAGCTATGACGAGGCTTTCAGCGATCCAGCTACTTCTGATGCCAGCTCGCCGGAGAGCGGCGGATGCGGTAGTTTTCCCTGGACAAAAATGACCCGTCAATAAATCTGTTCCTGGAAATGAGGCCGGATATGAAAAAATATTTCTGGATGGTGCTGGTAGTTTTGGTTGCCGGCTGTGCGGAGATGGAGAGTAGTTCACCGATTCCGGCAGAGAAAACTACAGCTGAGTACGCGGCAGAATTTTACGCAGCGTACAGTGTGGTATGCATTGATTCGATGATCCACTATTCCGGAGAGGAAAATGGTTCGTATCCGGCAACTCTGGCCTTTGGTCCGCCCCGAGGGGCGGGTGAAAACGCGGGAAGTCTGGATGTTTTTAATCTGGGTATTGGGCAAAATGCCATCTTCAGGCATAGTTCTGTTGCTCTGGTAGACGGAAGCGGAAACGATTTTAAGGTTTTTGAGAATAGTTTTCGTATCAGCACCGTTGACAACTACGCATGGGATTTTGGTTGGGTGGAAGTTAGTCCTGGCGGTGCTGACGGAAGCGATCCTGATACCTGGGATTGGTATCTTTTGCCCGTCGTTCACGATCTAAACACCAATACATACAATACGAAAGAGGGCAAAAGCGGTTTGGTCGGATTGGAGCCCATCGTCGTAAATTATATTGATAATCCAATGGATCCACGTACGTCTACTGCAGGAGGCGATGGATACGATCTGGCGGACGCGAAGAAGATTCTTACAAGAGATAGCGGCAATCCTCTCCATTTTTCTCTCGGCAACACCTTGGCGCAGGACAATGTAATGGAGATCAGATACATTCGCATTTTTGATGGAAGCTCCTTTTTGCCGGATGGTGCCTTCGGAGACAATGGCCTGGATGTGGACGCAATTTGTTTTTTCAACTATCGGTAGCATTAAAGATTTTCAGCCGTTTCTTTCTGTTGATAGGATTTACGTCAAATAGTCCGATGTTTTTGTGATAGGTAAAAAAATTTCAGCGAGATTGGCGTGTTGGACAGTTTCCTGGCTATGGTCATTGGCGCTATGGATATAAAAAATACCTCTATGCTTGCGTACAATGTTATCAACCACTGATAGACCAAGACCAAATGCAAATTTTTCAAAGGCTCCGACACCACCTTCCAGCAATGGGTTAATTCTGAAAAATGGTTCTAATACCATTTTTTCCTGGCCCTTGGGTATGCAATTTTTTTCATTCACTTTATTCTTAAATGACAGGCATATATAATTGCCGGATTTGTACGTAACAATATCAATATTGCTGTTGGCTTCTGAATATTTAATAGCGTTGATCAGCAATTCGTAAGCGCGAATTTATCCCATCTTGCTTTTTGAACCGTGGTATGGTATAAG
>DYNZ01000258.1 GCA_020720805.1 Leptospira biflexa
GAATATAGGCTTTGTCAGCTGCTTCGATGTTATCCACGGCTTCAAGCGATTGAGCGTATCCATACCATGATTGTTGATCCTGCGGAGACAGCTCCGTTGCAATGCGTAAATGCTCTATAGCCTCAGAAAATCGCTTTAGTCGTAACAGTGCTCCGCCGAGGTTCCTATGCGCCCAGAGATTATCGGGTTCCTGTTGTGCGGCGGTCTGCAATTCCCTCAACCCTTCTTCGCCTTGATTGTTTCTCACTAAAGCGATCCCCAAGGCGACACGCCCATTCACATGATCGGGCTTGACGCTCATCAGGCGTGAAAGAAGCTCAATGGAACGGGTCAGTTTGTTCTGGTCACTGTATGCCATGCCGAGGTTGTAGAGCAGGTTAGGGTTATCTGGGTCTTCGGAAAGAAAGAACTCGAGCAGCAGGATGCCATCCAGATAGTTTCCCCGGGTCAGGATGGCGGCGATCTGCTCAAGATTATCCAATTTAGTCAGATCGTCATTCCAATGCATTTCAATTTTTGTCGCGCCAATGGTCAGAGTTTCAATAACACCATTTAAGTTGTTAAAGGCAGAGCGAACCCGGTCCGGGATAGCATCATGGTTCTTGGCATTTCCCGCTTCGGGAAAGAAGAATGTCAGGGTGTCCTTGTTCAAATCAAGGGAAAGCGTATGTTTTCGAAATAAAGCCATTTTGTCCTCGGTTAGGGCACCTGATAAGGGAGCCATGTATACCAATCGCGGATTTGCAGATAGTCAGCCCATCGGTCGATCAGTTCGCAGTCATTTATTGGATCGTTTGGGATTTCCTCGTATATTTTCAGCAATTCGCGTCCCTGGGATTCGAAACCAGCCAAACGATATGGGTTTATGATTTCTGGTTTCTCGAGACGACCCGCCCAGAAGGCGGCAAATGCCGCGTTTATACTTTGGGTGGGATCAAAGACCTCTTGTGGCATGACCTCTCGGATACTCTCAGTGAGGGACTCTTTATTGAGGTGCAATTCCTTTTCCACTTGTGTGGATTCAAGATCAAGAAGTTCAGGATAATCCAGCGATAATTTTTCACTGATCCGCAATCCCAACGGAACGGATCGCAGGTGAGTGATCAGTCCATGCAGGAGTTGATTTATGAAGCTATCCAAATTGGCGTCGGAAAGTTGATGTTTTTCTGCAATGCCGTTTGGACGTATGAGAATAGCCTCCAAAGATTCACTGCCAGATGGGGAAATCCCAATTAGCTTCCTGTCATCTGGCGGACAATCAAACAGGCGGATTGCCAGCGCGCATTGGAATATGATCGCGTAATCAGGGGACTCGGTTTTGAGACCAGGTTTATAGGAAAGAATGTGTGCTGCCAGGTTCCCTCGCGCAATTTTTATTTCAGACATCGTGGAAAGCCTGGCATTCTCCATAACATGTACAGGGCAGCCAGATTTCTCTTCAAGTAAGGCAATCTGTTGTTTGGTGATCTCACGTAGTTTCAATATTTTTTCCTTGCTCAATGCTGGGGGTTTTTCCGCTTGTGGCACATAAAAACAGTTCAGCTAGGTTAAATGCAAACTTCCCCGCCACGCCATTTGGCGCGTGAGTTTTTTAATAAATTGAAGGAAATTGGGGAAACTGGTGGTCTGAAGTTTTTGCTCTGGTTTACGTTCAAATAAACGTAAGGCGAGCAAGCGTTGCCAGTAGGATATTGAGTTAAATGGGGGGG
>DYNZ01000094.1 GCA_020720805.1 Leptospira biflexa
CCCTTTCGGTCGTCGAGTAGCCGCGAAGCGGCGTATCGAGACGCCGAGACGCCGAAAAGCGAGGACTAATGCCGTGCATGTACATTCTAAAATGTTCAGATGGAACCTACTACACCGGCAGTACAGTGGATCTGGAACGCCGTCTGTGGCAGCATGAAAATGGAGAGGGAGCCAATTATACAAAGAAAAGGCTGCCTATAGTGCTGGTATATTTTGAAGAATTTGACAGAGTGGATGATGCTTTTTACCGAGAAAAACAGATCCAGAATTGGAGCCGAAAAAAGAAGCAAGCCCTGATTGAGGGAAACTTGGAGCAGTTGCCCCATTTGGCAAAGAAAGTGTGGCGGAAGTAGCCGCGTGGCCTCGATACGGCCGTGTCTCGATACAATTTTTGCCGGTTGTCGAGTAGCCGCGAAGCGGCGCATCGAGGGGCGTATCGAAGCATGACCTCTCACTTAGTTTTTTTGCTTGATGGAAATTATAGAATCATTATTTTATAATTATGAGCATTGAATTCACCTGGGATCAGGCCAAGGCCAAAATTAATATCAAAAAGCATGGTATCTCCTTTGAGGAAGCCAAAACGGTTTTTTTTGACGATTACGCGCGCATCATTCCAGATCCTGATGATGTCACAGGAGAGGAACGCTTCATTTTGCTTGGCATGAGTTCACAATTGCGTCTTTTGACGGTAGTTCATTGTTATCGAGAAAACGACCATAGTATCAGATTGATATCGGCCCGGAAAGCAACGAAATCGGAGTCTATGCATTACGCGGGGTATTTGTCATGAAAAAAGAGTATGATTTTTCCAACTCCCACAGAAATCCCTATACGAAATTTTTAAAAAAACAGATAACCATACGAATCGAAGAGGAGACGATACAGTATTTTAAGGATCTATCCGAAGAAACGGGTATTTCCTATCAGAATCTTATGAATATGTATCTATCCGATTGTGCTCAGAATCAAAAGAAACTGACGATTACCTGGGAGTAGATTTCATGGAGGGATGCTAGGTGCAGTTGCCGCATTTGGCGAAAAAGGTGTGGCGGAAGTAGCGTTGTCCCGCTTCGATACGCCCTCGCGGGCTACTCAGCGTGACAACGCGGTATGCCACCAGTGTCATGCCGAGCAGCTGCGAAGTGAAGCATCGAAGCATGACATGAATGGAAAGGCAGTTTGCACAACATGAACATCCGAATTTACCTTGGCGGTTTTGCCCTCTTTCTTGGTCTCCTCTACCTCGTCCTGGGAGTGGCGCTTAACGGTCTTGGCCCTTTGCAGGGGCTGCAGGCTGAGCTCAAGGTGCTTACCTCGCTGCAAAGGGAGGGTGTACTGGTACAGGGTACGGTGACGAACGCCTCAACCGTAAAAAGCTTCAGCTCCCAAAGCAACAACCGCCCCAGTACCAGCTACCACTACCACTACACCTCCCAGGGCATGCAGTACCAGAATATCGAGATCATCCCGGATGATCTGCTGGGGGTGGAGTTTCGGACAAGATCTCTTCCTGCGCCCAGCGAGCTTTTGGTCTCCCGGGACAATCCCTACACCTTTCGCCTGGCTGAAGCCATTGCCCTGCGCATCTCCCACCAGGCGCTCGGTACCCGCTACCTGAGGTTCGCTCGAAGCGCGGTGGGTATCGCTGCCCTAGCGTTGGGCTTACTGCTGGTGGCTCTCTTTTTTTTGCGCAAACCGCTGGGCTCCAGGAATCCAGAAAAATAGGAGAGCTTTGGCCTTTTGTTGTGCTCGGAACGCTCCGGACTGCAATCATAGAATTGCTATCGTTTGAAAAAGGCATGGCCGCCTCACGGGAAAAGCCCAGGGAAACTGCCATTTCAGCAATCTCCCCGGTTGGGTCGCAAATTTTTTTTTAGTTGAGCGCAGAGGTATCAGGCCAGGTCAAAGCGGTCTGCGTTCATCACCTTGTTCCAGGCTGCTACAAAATCCTGGATAAATTTTCCCTGAGAATCGGAGCTGGCGTACACCTCGGCTATAGCGCGCAACTGGGAGTTCGAGCCAAAGACCAGATCTACCCTTGTGGCTGTCCATTGCACGGCTTTGCTTTTGCGGTCGAGGCCTGCGAACAGATCCGGATCTTCCTTGGTGGGTTGCCATTCTATCCGCATATCCAGCAGGTTGACAAAGAAGTCGTTGCTCAAAGTTTCCGGGCGTTGGGTGAACACACCATGTTTGCTTTGGCCGACATTTGTATTCAGGACCCGCATGCCCCCGATCAGAACTGTCATCTCCGGAGCTGTCAGCGTCAGCAACTGAGCGCGGTCAACCAGCAACTCTTCAGCGGAAACGGAAAATTTTTTCTTCTGGAAGTTGCGGAAACCATCAGCCATAGGTTCCAGCACAGCAAAAGAGGCGGTGTCTGTCTGCTCCTGGCTGGCATCGGTGCGGCCGGGCTGGAAGGGAACGGAGATGGTTTGACCGGCATTGGCAACGGCCTTCTCAATGGCTGCGGCGCCCCCCAGAACAATCAGATCCGCCAGGGAGACCCTTTTGCCGTCAGACTGGGCTTTGTTAAACTCCGCCTGGATCTTCTCCAGGCTCTGGAGTACTCGCTGCAGTTGCGCTGGCTGGTTGACCTCCCAATCCTTTTGCGGAGAGAGGCGCAGACGTGCACCATTGGCGCCGCCTCGCTTATCAGAGCCGCGGAAGGTGGAGGCGGATGCCCAGGCCGTGCTTACCAGTTCCGATACGCTGAGGCCGGAGGCGAGAATTTGACCCTTGAGTGACTCGATATCTCCCTGGCGTCGATGAGGGGGTGATTCACAGCCGGAACAGGATCTTGCCAGATCAGCTCTTCCGCCGGAACTTCGGGACCCAGATAGCGGGAGCGCGGACCCATGTCGCGGTGGGTGAGTTTGAACCAGGCGCGGGCAAAGGCATCGGCAAACTCTCTGGGATTTTCATGAAATCGTTTTGCAATTTTTTTATAACGAGCATCCATACGCAGGGAGAGATCCGCAGTGGTCATAATCGTGGTCTCTTTTTTAGATGGATCATGAGCTGCCGGTGCCAGATGTCGCTCTTGCGGATCAACAGGTACCCATTGATTTGCTCCGGCTGGGCTTTTCACCAGATTCCAGTCATAGCCAAAGAGGAGATCAAAATAACCATTGTCCCATTTTGTTGGATTTGGAGTCCAGGCGCCCTCAATACCGCTGGTAATGGTGTCGCCTCCCTTGCCGCTGCCATAGCTGCTCTTCCAGCCTAGTCCCTGCTCTTCGATAGGGGCTGCTTCTGGTTCACGACCGACATGGGTGGCAGGGCCTGCGCCGTGGCATTTCCCAAAGGTGTGGCCACCAGCCACCAATGCAACAGTCTCTTCGTCATTCATCGCCATGCGCGCAAAGGTTTCGCGTACGTCGCGGCCAGAGGCCACCGCATCCGGAACTCCGTTTGGCCCTTCGGGATTGACATAGATCAACCTCATCTGCACCGCCGCCAGAGGGTTGTCAAGCTCGCGCTCCCCCTGGTACCGTTTATCGCCGAGTCAGCTATCCTCGCTGCCCCAGTAGATATCCTCCTCAGGCTCCCAGATATCCTCGCGGCCGCCGCCAAAGCCAAAGGTTTGAAAACCCATGGACTCCAGAGCGCAGTTGCCTGCCAGGATCATAAGGTCAGCCCAGGAGATTTTATTGCCGTACTTCTGCTTTATGGGCCACAATAGACGGCGTGCCTTGTCCAGGTTGGCGTTGTCTGGCCAGCTATTTAGGGGGGCCAAGCGCTGGGAGCCGGAGCCCGCGCCGCCGCGACCATCGCCGGTACGGTAGGTGCCCGCGCTGTGCCAGGCCATGCGGATAAAAAGGCCGCCGTAGTGGCCCCAGTCCGCCGGCCACCACTCCTGGGAGTCGGTCATCAGTTTGTACAGATCCTCTTTAAGAGCCTTGTAATCAAGCTTCCCGAACTCCTCCTTGTAGTTAAACCCGTTGGCGAGGGGATTGCTAAGCGAAGAGTGGAGGTGCAGTATCTTCAGGTTTAATTGATTCGGCCACCAATCCTTGTTGGATGTGCCCTGGCCTGATACAGGTCGTTTACCATGATGCATCATAAAGTTTCCTCAATCCTTTCCGTTTCGATATGGATAATCGTGTTGGTGGGAAATATGACAGATAAGAGTTTCGATATTTTTATTATATCGTAATAATTCTTATTTGTAACACATTTTTTACCAGAAATGGTTTTTATGAGGAGATTTTTCAGGGAAAAAATAGAGGAAGCCGGCGGAGGTGATAACGCCGGCCTCCTGAGAAAAACTTATTTAGCGAACCTGGCCTGGGACAGGACAGAGAAGAGGTTATTCTGGAGATCAAAAATATCGATTGGTTTGGTAATGTAGCCGTCCATGCCTGCATTGATGGCCTGTTCCTGGATCTCTGGCATCACATGGGCTGTCATGGCGAGAATAGGAATGTTTTGCTTCTCGACGCCGGCATAGCCAGAGCGGATCTTCCTGGTTGCTTCAATTCCATCCATGCCTGGCATTTTAATATCCATCACGACCATGTCATAGTAATTTGCAGCCAGCATCTCCAGAGCCTCCTCTCCGTTTTTAGCTGTTTCCACCTGATGACCCAGCTTGGTAAAGGCTGTAGCGGCAAACAGACGATTAAAGGAGTTGTCTTCAGCTAACAGAATGCGCAGGGAGTAGGTATGGGTTAGACCATTTGCGGTGAAAGGGCTGCTCTTACCCTTGCGCGCCTCAATCGAGAATCGAAATTCCGAGCCACTCTCCTGCCTGCTGGAGAAATGAATCTCACCCCGGAGCTGTCTGATCACCTGGTTCGCGATCCTCAGTCTCAGTCCGCTGCCGGAGGCTATCCTGGAGGAGGCATCAGTTTGTGTTAACATGGCTACAATATTCTGGCTCTCAGCCTCTGTGATGCGCTGACTTCTGTTGCGGATCGAAAATTGGAGCGAGACTGTGGGAGAATTTTCATCGGTCGGATTTGTCCGTTGAACGCGCAACTGGATCTTTCCGCTGCGCTCAGGATGTAGGGCATTGTCTGACAATATCTTGATGATCTGGTAGAGCCTGTTGCCATCGAGGGTCAGGGTGTTGGGTACGTCCGGATCCACGTTTATGGTGAGCTCGACCTTACCCTCTTTTGATTTTTGCTGAATATCTTTCTTCAACCTGGCCAGAAGGTCGTGCAGAGAGACCTGTCCCTCTTCCATGAAAACCTTTCCCGTATCCAAAAGAGAGCTATCGGTGATGGAGTTCATAATGTGGAGCAGCTGCAGGCTGGCCTCTTTGATGGTCTGGAGGTACTGCAACTGCTGGCTGGCGCTTTGGCTTAATAGAGCCATATCAGCCATACCAATGATAGCGTTTAAGGGGGTGCGAATTTCATGGCTGATGGTATCAATGAAGATTTTTTTTGTGTTTTTTAATATGGCCAGACTGTTGGTAGCGCTTTCCAGCAGCTCGTCTGCTTTTTTTTCCATGGAAATATCTTTAATGGTGATCAGGATGCGATTGTCCTCATCGGGAATACGGGCCAAAGGCATAAAATGAAAGAGTAAAGTTTTTTTCCCTAGCGCGAAACTGGTATAATTGATCTCCACATACTGATCCTTAAATTCGCAGGTGACAGCCTTCCAGGCGCTTTCAAAGGGGCGGTTAACTAGCGGAGGAAAGAGGAGCAAATTGACCCGCTTTAACATGGCAGTGTTGATAAAATCCAGGATTGCGGCAGAGGCGGCATTTGCCTCGAGGATATTGCCCTCTGGATCAGCCACAACCATGGCCTGTGGATTTTGTTCGAAGATCTGGTCGAAATTTCCCTTTGGTTTGCGTGAGAGTTTCGGGAAGAGATGAAATTTCTTTTTCTCAGAATGGATGCGCAGCGCCAGAGCAATCTCTGTGCCAATATCTAGAAGGATACTCTTTTCTAAATCTTGAACTAAGGAGCTCTTTGGAACTGAAAGCGTCAGGACCCCATAATTTTGCCTCTGAAACTGCAAGGGCATCGTCAATGCTTTGCGCTCGCCATACTTTTCAGCCAAGGGGCAATTGCTGCAGCTTTTCTCTGGGTGGGAAATCTCCTGGATAGTTTTACTGCCCTTGGCGATAGAAAAGCAAGATGGAAAAGAGTTGGCAAGGAATTGGCTTTGCAGGTGGCTAAAGGCCTGTCCCAAACCTTTTTCTGCGCTCAGCAACGCTCCTGTTTCGCTGTTCACCGCAATCCAGGCGCTGTCATAGATTTGCTCGCTAACCAGTAGCCCGCATACTCTTTGCAATGCAGCTGGAATACCCAGTCCTAAATGCAGAGAGTTTGTGATCTCATGCTTTGCGGAGAGGAGCCTGGTATAGCGTTCGATGGGGGTAGGGCTGTGTGTTTGGCTTTGCATCAGATTCGGTTGTACAGATTTCCTATATTTATACTATGCAATCTTTGTGCCAATAATTTTAGTTTTGTTAAAATTGAGGTTAGTGTTTTCTTTTTTTGCAAAAAAATGGTGCAAAAGCGAAAAAATGGCCATAATTTATGGCAAATTGGGCGATTCAGGCGGCTGGTCGCCAACCAGGGAAGGAAGAAAGGGTGATCAGTTGTGTTCTATTTTGCAACATTGTGTCAATGTGTTGAATCAATTTGATGCAAAATAGGTCAATTGGGCTCTTTTTTGAGTTTTCGGTAAAGGGTTGAACGGCTGATTCCTAACTCCTGTGCGCTCTTTCCTTTATGAAACTGGTTTTTTTCCAGAATCCTGTGGATGGTTTGATTCTCCAGGGAGGCAAGGCTCTCGATGGAATCGGTTTTGCTGGGTTGAACTGTTTGTTTTGGAGGGTCTCCGCCCCAAACGGGGAGGGCGTAGGTAACCGTTTCCATATCGATGAGGTTGTGGTTGCATAGCAGAGCCAATTTTTGGATCAGATTTTTTAGCTCGCGTACATTACCAGGCCACTCCTGCTGTTGCAAATAGGCGATGACTTCATCAGCGACCGTCATGGGTTCCAGGTTGTAAAAATCGGAAATCTCTTTAAGAAAAAACTCCACCAACAGGGGAATGTCCTCAACCCTCTCGCGCAGAGGCGGCAAAACAATGGTAAATTCATTCAAACGGTGGTACAAATCGCCTCGAAACTGCTGCGACTGCATTGCGGTAAAAAGATTTTTATTGGTGGCGGCTATGACTCGAAATTCGATAAAATGGTCCTCACGCGAGCCTACTGGCCTTACTTTACCTTCTTCTAAAATACGCAGAATTTTTGCCTGAACCTCAAGGGGCATATCGCCAATTTCATCCAGAAAGATGGTGCCGCCGTTTGCCTGTTCAAAAAAGCCAACAGTATCACCTGTGGCACCGGTAAATGCCCCTTTTTTATGGCCGAACAGCAAGCTCTCTGCCAGATCAAGGGAGATGGCAGAGCTATTCACGGTGACAAAGGGTCCAGGGCGCAGCGGGCTGCTGTCGTGCAGAATTCTGGCAATCAACTCCTTGCCTGTACCGCTCTCCCCCTGAATCAGGACATTGATTTTTTTGTCCACGATTCGTTCCAGTTGTTCAAACAGGTGATGGATTTTTTCAGATTGGCCAATAAAGCTTTTAAAAATACTCTGTAGTCTAACGGTCTTTTTGAGTCTGCGTATCTCTGTCTGATACTCGTGGATTTTTTTCCTCTCGCTGATATCGGCATGGGTGCCAAACATCATCAGGGGCCTACCATCCTTGTCTCGCGTAACCACCTTTCCTCGATCGTGAATCCACACCCAGTGACCCTTCTTGTGTCTCATTCGGATTTCGCAGTCGTAGATCTCTGTCTTGCCGTCAAAATGGTCCTGAAGGTGAGCCTGGGAGATTACCAGGTCTTCGGGATGCAGCAAATTCATCCAGGTACCGATTGTTGTGGGCTCCAGCTCGGCCAGGGTATAGCCGACCAGGTTGGCCCAGGTTTCATTGAAGATCGTTTTACCATCCGGGATATCCCACTCCCAGGTGCCAAGATTGTTGCTATCCAGAATGTTTTGTAGTCTATCGCGCTGGTTGTCCAGATTTCTCTGCAATGATTTTAATTCGGTAATATCTGTCATGATGGTAAAGAAGTACTGCTTTCCCTGGATATCGACCACCTCGCCGGAAAAGAGGCCATCGAGTACCTGGCCATATTTAGAGCGTACCTGCATCTCCTGGTTGCTTATCCTGCCATATTTTGCCAGGATATTCGCGATTTCGGTATGCTGTCTGGGGTGCATGGCTAGACCGAGCTCGGCGCTGGTTCGGCCTAGAACCTCCTCTTTGGAGTAGCCAAGCCTGGTTGCAAATGCCTTATTTATATCAAGATATTTTCTTTCCGGATAGGAGGTAATGGCCATTAGCGCCTCGCTGTTTTCAAAAAAGCGGGTAAAGCGCTCCAACAGCTCCGACTCCTTGCTAAGATCTTTGGTCAGACCAAAAATGCACTCCCTGCCGTTCCATGAACCAAACCAGATTCTGGTCTCTACCGGCATGGTAGTGCCGTCCTTTTTAATAAGTTCCAGAGGACACCGTTCCCGCTCCCCTTGGGCCATTTCTGTAAAATATTTTTGAGCAAGCTCTCTTTTATCTGGCGGATGGAACTCCGGAATTGTCATCCGTTGCAAATCAGTCCAGGTATAGCCCAGTTTGTTTGTTACCGCCTGGTTTGCGAACAGTATCTTTCCGGTTTTATCTGTAACCATAATAAGATCTTCAATGGTATTTACCAGAGAGGAAAAATTATTTTCTGAACTTTGCAACTCCCTCTGGTAATATCTCCTTTCGCATAGGGATGAGGCCAGAGCAGCAATGGTTTTTACCAGATTCAGGTTGTCGCTGTGCCAGACCGTTTCCTGTTCGTTGCCCTGGCAGCGGAGAAACCCTTTGAGGTTTCTGTGAAAAAAGATGGGAAATAGCACGCTTTTTTGCCATGGCTCGCTATCTGTGAAAAGATAGTATCCATCCCGGAGTAAAGTTTCCCGCCATTGGTTCTCTGCCAGAATGACCTCGTTAGTCTGGCGGATTTTTAGGAATGTGTCCCGTTCCTTCTCCCAGGAAAAGGTCAAAGCGTCGCTCGGTTTGTCTGTCTGCTCCAGATAGATGCATGCCCCTTCCAATTCGAGAAATTGACCCAACATCTGTAAGAGGGAGGCAAATTGGGAGGAGAGATCAGTCTCCTTCATCATTTCGCGCGCTACGCCTGCTAGAAATTCAAAGGTACGCATGCCAAATCCCTCTATCTGTTACTTTGAAATAGCACAGTTTTCTGTATCATAATTGAGACTGCAAGGAAACTATTTTTTGCGCTTTGACAAAGAATTATTCATGTTACTTGGCTTTGCTATAGGGAAAGGAGTTACATTTGGAGGGGAAATGAGATGCACTCTTAGCGGCCAATATCGTAAGGGATATTTTTTTTTCCTGTTGACAGGCCGACGCCGCCGGTTTTACCACGTCCGCCATCACCAGGTACTAAAGGCATTTTGGTTTTCGGATATCGCAAGGCAATGCCAGCGATGTCGACG
>DYNZ01000259.1 GCA_020720805.1 Leptospira biflexa
TAACCGGGAAGCTCGTTATTGCCGAAAACACCCAGTTGTCAAGCCTGACCCTTTTTTATTCTTTTTTATTTTGAGCTTCCTACTCTACCTTTTTATTCGCAGCATCCCCATTTGAAAAAAACTTGCTTAATGGTTATAATCCGTAGTAAGAGAAGGCCATGAAAGGAGGATCAATCGTGAAATCCATTATCGACCTTACCCCAAAAAAACAAAAAGCAATCACCCCCAAGGAATACCTCGCTCTTTCTCCACGCGAAAAAAACAATGTGGAAGTGTGCCGGTTTATCCCGCCAACCATTGGCGGCGCAAGCTTTGGAGCGTTTGTCGTCACCCTGAAACAACCCGTTTACGTGTTCGAGCATGGCGAGACCAAATAACAACGGGGTGACATCCTCGCCACCGCAACTCAATCCGGCAATCATTGATAAGTTTCTGACTATCCAGCAGCAGGAACTCCAGATTAGGGCGGAAGAAGCGGCGATTAAGTCCAAGCAGGACGACCATAACAAGATTATTGCCGAGGCATCTATCGCTGCCAGCCTGCAAGACAGGACGGACGAGCGGGGCCATCAGCATTCAAAGACCAAGACCCTGTTTGTCGGCTCTGGTTGCATCATTGCGATAATACTTATTTTCCTTGGTTTCGCGCTCTCTATTGGTAAAGAGGCCATTGTCATGAAGGCTCTTGAGCTTATTTCCACATTCATAGCCGGGTTTATCGGCGGCTATGGCTTTAATTACGCCAGGAACAAATCAGGTGCAAGCGCACAAGAATAATCGTAAGAGTTCACCGGCCTATAGCGGACGATATAAGAATTCCGGCGGCGAAGGGCCGCCGGTGAGAGGGCCAAGAGTGGGGTAGGCTCAGGAATGATGGCTGGCAAAGAATGATTGCCAAAAGAGACGGTAACGAGATCGGCAAGATACTCGAAAGGATTGCGACCCTGCATCCGACAGGTTCTGGAAGACAATTTGGATCTGACCCCTTTTATTTCCCTTTTATTTCAATAATTCTGTCCCATTTTTTTTCGTTTTTTTCCTTGACAATACTTATCATGGATGACTTCATTTCATACTCGAAATAGTCAATGATACATATACTGTCCCCCGGAATTCATCCCAATTTTAAAAACTTTGTCATAATAATACTGTTATGTGTAAAGGAGAAAAGGAAGATGATGCGCTTTTTATATCTTGTTTTGACAATTATCACCATTAGTCTTTTTCAGGGCTGTGCCATTGTGAAGTCAGATGTAGCAGTTTTCCATCAGATCCCAGAAAATGCTACACATCTAAAATATGCCTTCGCGTCCCTGAAAAAGCAAGAAGGTAGCCTTGAGCATGCGACATACCAAGGTCTCATTCGCACTGAGTTAGCAGCACACAACTTTGAAGAGATTGAAGAATCGGAGGCTGATGTAATTGTTGTTTTCAATTACGGTATAGACAACGGTTGGGAGGATATATCATCAGTCCCGATATTCGGACAAACTGGTGTTTCCTCTTCATCCACTTACGGTACTTTTAATGCCAATGGTGACTCTGGGACTTATTCTGGAACCACTTACCATACCCCAACATATGGGGTAGTTGGGAGTACCACTGTCTCAAGCACTAAGTATAGTTCATGTTTGTGTTTGCATGTCGTGGACAAAAAGACACGCGGAACTGGAAATGTAAAAAAACTCGTAACTACTCAG
>DYNZ01000095.1 GCA_020720805.1 Leptospira biflexa
TGGTTCGACATCTCGACAAGCTCGATGCATCGCAGGCTCACCATGCAAGTTTATCCAAGCATCGATGCTTATTGGTATAAAACCCTAGAATGAAAGTGTTGCGAGTATATATGAGCGAAACAAAATCATCACCGAACCATTTTATCAAAAATATCATTGAGCAGGATTTGCAAGATCAGAAAAACGACAGCCGTGTCCATACCCGTTTTCCGCCGGAACCCAATGGTTATCTGCATATTGGTCATGCCAAATCCATGTGCATCAACTTTGGCCTTGCCAAGGAGTACCAGGGACTATGCAATCTCCGTTTTGACGACACAAACCCCACCAAAGAAGAAGAGGAGTTTGTGCAATCGATTCAGGAAGATGTGCGCTGGCTCGGCTACTCCTGGGACGACAGGCTCTTTTTTGCGTCGGACTATTTTGAAACCCTCTATGATTTCGCCAAAAAACTGATCCTGGCAGGCAAAGCCTATGTGGACAGCTCCCCTCCTGAGGAGATTCGCAACATGCGGGGTACGCTGACCGCAGGGGGTAAGGAGAGCCCTTTCCGCAACCGCTCCACGGAGGAGAACCTTAATCTATTTGCGCGGATGCGTGCCGGCGAGTTCCAGGAGGGCGAGGCAGTTTTACGGGCAAAAATAGATATGAACTCACCTAATATCAATATGCGTGATCCTGTCATCTATAGAATATTAAAGGCAGAGCACCACCGCACAGGCAACCAGTGGTGTATCTATCCTATGTATGATTATACGCACTGTATCTCGGATGCTCTGGAGGGGATCACCCACTCTCTTTGTACATTGGAGTTTGAAGACCACCGCCCGTTATATGACTGGTTTCTGGACCAGTTACAGACAGAACATCACCCCCAACAGATAGAATTTGCCCGTCTTAATTTAAGCTATACCGTATTAAGCAAACGAAAGTTAACAGAGTTGGTGCAGCAAAAACTGGTTCATGGTTGGAACGACCCGCGCATGCCCACTATCGCCGGTCTGCGCCGCCGAGGTGTAACCCCGCAGGCCATTCGCCTCTTTTGCGATATGATTGGTGTTGCTAAGGCGGATAACCTGGTGGATATTGCCATGTTGGAATATGCAATCCGCGAAGATTTAAATAGCCGGGCGCAACGGCGCATGGCTGTACTCCATCCTCTCAAGGTAACGATCACCAACTACCCTGAGGCTCAAGAGGAGATGCTGGAGGCGGACAACAATCCGGAGGATCCAAACAGTGGCAAAAGGCAGATACCTTTCTGCCGCGACCTTTACATCGAGCGCGATGACTTTATGGAGACCCCTCCCAAAAACTATTTCCGCCTGACCCCGGGTCAGGAGGTACGTTTTGTGCACGCCTACTACATCACCTGCACAGAGGTGATCAAGGACGCCTCAGGAAACATAAGCGAAGTATTGTGCACATACGACCCTGAGACACGGGGTGGTTGGGCTGACAATGGCCGCAAAGTAAAAGGAACCATTCACTGGGTCTCCGCGCGTCATGCCGGTCGGGTCGAGGTAAGGCTCTATGACCACCTATTTACCAAGGAGAACATGGACAATTTAGAGGATGGAAAAAGTTATAAGGATTATCTCAACCCCGCTTCAGAACAGATCCTGCCAGAAGTTCTCGTGGAGCCATCCCTTCGCGATGCTCAACCAGGCTCTAATTTTCAGTTTCTGCGCAATGGCTATTTCTGCGCTGATAGCCGCTTATCAAAGCCGGGACACCCAGTGTTCAACCGCACTGTTGGGCTGAAAGATAGCTGGTCAAAGAAAAAGGGATAAAAACGATATTCTTTGATTCTTTTTAGTATGGCTTCTTTATTTTTAAACGAATCGCAATTTTTTGCGAGTTTCAAAAATTTTCTTTGACTTTCGGGGGATTGAACGATGCACTCCCCCAACTCAACTATTTTTTTTATGAGTTTTACTTATGATGCAATTACGAATTCCGCAAGTAGTAGCTTTTGCCCTATTCCTTTCTTTATTGCTATTTTCCTTTCAGCCACTGAACGCCGGCCAGAAAGAGTATCAGCAATGCACGCAAAAAGTAAGAAACGATTTTTACCAAAAAAAGTTACAGTGCGATGCTGCTGTATTAGAAAAATGCAAAAATGAAAAAAGCCGATCCTCAAAACTGAGGTGCGAAAACATGGGAAAAAACAATTGCAAGTCAACGATTCAAAAAGAGGAGAGCGCTGAGAAAAAGAAGTGTCTGCCGTTACTAAACAAATAAGTTGACTTTCAGCCGGTTAATCCATTTAACCGGCTACATAACGTGTCTCATTTACTCTAAGGAAAAAACAGTTTTTTTCAGGTTCCTTTGAGAAACCTCGTAGATAACGCTGCAATCCTGGGTATCCTTCTCCCAGCTTATTTTTTTTACAGATCCAGTACGGATGATCTGCTGCAATTTCCGCTGAGTTTCATGGGAAAGAGGATTTGTAACATTGCTTGACTGAACTCTGGAGCCAGAAAAAAATTCTAAAACCTTTCGTTGAGCTGCCAGTATTGCCCGTTCCTGGGATATTGCTTTACGTTTTGCCGGATTGGTCTCGCCTGCAGGTAAGCTCCCCTGGCCAAAGACCCTGATTGCATGATCGTCAATCCAACCATCCTCAAAGCGAACCTGACGAGAAACGCTTTCTCCGAGTCGCTGTTGGCACCCGCTAAACCAAAATGAAACCAACAGGCTACTAATTGCAACTACTCTAATCGAAGAAACTACCATACAGTTACCTCTCTCCAATCTTTCCCTAACAAAGGCACCGGCCCGCAATCCCGTAAACCGAAAAAAGAATTAGCAAAAAAATTTTTTCAATAAAAACCAAGAAACACAGGAACCCAATACAAAATTCAGGGGTCTTATGATTCGACCATCTCTTTACTATATAAAAATGAAACAAGAATAATTAAGTATCCTTTGAGCTCCACATGATTCAGCCAAAACTTCTTTTCAAAAAAATACTCTCATATCTGGCTTCTTACCGGATAAAAATCCTGTTGCTTGTCATTAGCGTTATTGGATTCGGTATTCTCTTCGTTCTCTGGCAACAACAGAAAAAAATAATCCTCGCAAAGCCAAAGATGCGTCCGGTTGTAGAGGCGCTCTATGCCCTGGGTACAATCAAAGCCGAAAATATCTATAACCTTCGCTTTGGTATGAACAGCCAGATAAAAAACATTTTTGTGCGCGAAGGCGATCAACTCTTAGCCAATGCGCCGCTGCTGCTGACAGATACCGGCCTGGTGTTGCGCGCGCCCTATGCCGGCACGGTCACCAAGGTATATTTTAAGACCGGCGAAATGGCCTCCGCAAATCAGATCATTCTCACATTAACCGATCTGAAAAAACTGTACGTAATCGCTTCGCTGGATCAGGAGTCCATATTGCAAATAAAAAAGGATCAGACTGTCGAGCTTAGCTTTGAGATGCTTCGCGAAAAAAAGGCTCATGGAAAGGTTACCGCCATCTATCCCTCAGGCACAGAATTTCTGGTTCGCATCGATACGGATAATTTGCCACCAGAGGTGTTGCCGGAAATGACCTGCGACGCGGCGATCCAGATCCAGCGCTCTGAAAAAAAGATTTTGATTCCCAAAGTAGCCGTCGAGAAAGGAAGAGTTTCTCTGATCCGCAACAACCAGGATCTTACCATTCCGGTAAAAACAGGCAATACCATTGGCAACATGATTGAAATCATCGATGGAACGGTTCAGGTAACGGATCTGATCAAAGTAGGCTCAGACAAATGGGCCAAAGGTGAATCCAAAAAGCGTTAATTCTATCCTTTACAGTCTGTACCGATTATCAGAGACAGAAGAAACGAGTGCTTATGTGGTTTGTTGCCCTAAAACATATTTTTGCCAGAAAAAGTCAAACGTTACTAACATTTTTAGCGATCATGATTGGCGCCGCTAGTTATATCGTTTTTTCCAGCATTCAACTTGGCTTTGAAAAATTCATGATTGAAGAGCTTATCAACAGAGATGGTCATATTCGCATCACTCCGAGAGATGAATTTATAACGGCAGATACGGTCAAAGGAATTTTTTTTCAAAGTGAGGAACTGGTATGGAAAAATAAACCCTATGGACGAAAAACCTACACCAAACTTGTAAGCGCCGCGGCTTGGTTACGTATGGCAAAAGAGGATCCAGATGTGTTATCCTATGCTCCAATGATCTCTGCCAGCATCATCATCAGCAATAGCGGCTACGACCAGACCATCACCTTAATCGGAATCGACCCCGTAAAGCAAATGGAAACAACCAGCATCCGTCAGGATATTACAAGCGGCAATCTGGAAAATCTCAATTCAGGGTTGTCTGGTATTTTTCTGGGGGACCGTTTGATGAAATTCCTGGGTGTGCGACTCAATGATACCATTCAGGTATCGACCGCCGGCGGCTCGATCGTACCGATGAAGGTTATCGGTTCCTTTGATACCGGTGATAGACGTTTTGGCGAACGAACAGCCTATGCGTCACTTGTGTCTGTACAAAATATTCTCAACACCCCAGGACAGATCAGTAGGATCGTCATTAAACTGGCTGACATAGATAAAGCAGCGTCAAAGGCGATCGAATGGCAAAAAGGAAGCCGTGATCTGGTAGAAAGCTGGGATCAGGCCAATGCAGATCGGTTGAAAATGATGAGCACTCAGAGTCTGGTTAGAAATATAACAACCATAACATTAATCATCGTCATTGCATTCGGGATCTACAATATCCTGAATATGGTTGTAAATCAGAAAAAAAGAGAAATCGCAATTCTTCGTTCCATGGGTTACAACCAGTTCGATACCACCATGCTGTTTTTAACCCAGGGAGTCGTCATCGGAATAACGGGCGCTTTCAGCGGCCTTATTCTGGGAGCCGCAATTGCGTTATATGTTGAAACCATCAAAATTCCCGTGGGTCGAATTGGCTTTATGAGGATAGACTGGAGTCTTTTGACCTATATCAAGGCATTTTTTCTGATCTTTTTATCCTCTGCCATTGCCAGCTATTTTCCAGCCCGTCTGGCTGGACGTATGGCTCCTATCGATATTATAAGGGATACAATTTAGTATGATTATTATCGAAGGTAAAAATATTGTTAAGGCATTTGGACAGCAACAGCAAGTTATACTAAAGTCGATCTCTTTTTCTGTAACCAAAGGAGATTATGTCGCTCTGACCGGCCGATCTGGTTCAGGGAAATCCACCCTTCTATATGCTGTTAGTGGCCTTGACAACCTTACATCCGGTGAAGTTTGGTTGATTGGTAAAAATATTCACCAGCTAAAAAATAAAGAGCTGCACCTCATGAGAAATAAAAATATTGGATTTGTTTTCCAGTTTCATTATCTTCTGCCGGAGTTGACAGCCCTCGAAAATATTCTGATGCCGGCAAGAAAATTTGGTAGCGAAAAAGCAAAAAAAGCTTTTGCCGAACACCTGATGCATGAGTTTGGAGTCTTTCACTGCAAAGCCAAACTCCCATCCCAAATGTCCGGAGGAGAGATGCAGCGCACAGCAATTGCCAGAGCGCTGATAATGGAACCAGACATCCTGTTTGCCGATGAACCGACTGGTAACCTTGACACAGAGAACAGCGAGAAAGTGATATCAATTTTCGAAGAGATCAACAGAAACCTAAAAACAACGATACTAATGGTTACCCATGAGCTGGATTTCGCAGCCAGGGCAAACCGAAAAATTCATCTCGTCGATGGAAAAATCGCCGAAGATGTGCGACGAAAACAGTGATAAAATACCGTGAAGCAGGAGAGCACCTTTTCCTGCGCGACGATACAGGAAAACACCATGAAGAAAAGTGCAAACGAAAAAACTAATTTCCAGAAACTCCTCATAGCTGCATCAAAATGGATCTTTTTCACGGTTAGATTGATTTTGATTTTCTATGTCGGACTATCAGCACAGAAAATTCTTTCCGCTGAAGTAGCCAGCAAAAAAAATGTACATATCCATTTTGAGGAGTATGTAAAACGAATCCAGGCAAACCTGCCCGAAATCCAGCAGAGCTTGCTACAGGTCGAAAAAAGCAGAAATACTCTCATGGCTTCGCAAGCCGCACACGATTTTAACCTGCAGTCGAATGGTCAATATTCTGTTCAGCAACAGTATTCCACAAATCCACTTTTTCAGAACCAGGTAACCACTGGCATCGCCGGGGACATCTCTTTATCAAAAAAGTTACAAAAAAGTGGAACAACTATCACAGCAGGTTATGATTATCAGCATATCTCCTCAATCGTCAAAATGGATAGCCAGGAAACCAGGCTGGCGTACCATTCTCCTGCTGTTTTTGTCAATATCTCGCAACCAATTTTACGTAACGCATTTGGCCTTCTCGATCGCTATTCTATAAGGGACGCTGCCATGAAACTTGAAATTGAAAAACTAAGGCAGCAGGAAACTGATAAACAAACCATGACAGCGTACAAAAAATTATTTTTCGACTGGATAGAAATTGGTTTGCGACTTGAGTTGATCAAAAAAAATATTGCCAATGCTGAAATTCTCTATCATCAGGTACGATCGCGCCGATTAGCGGGAATGGCAGATATCGACGATGAACTGAGCGCGCGCCTGGTTGTGCTTAACTATCGCGATACCTACAAAGACAACGAAATCAATTTAAACCAGATTGCCCGGCAATTGGAAGTTCACCTCAAAAAAAATCGCTCCACTGAAAAAATGCAACCCGATACGGACGATTTTAATCGTTATTACCAATCGGCCGGAACACAAGCCTATCCTTTCGTCAACTATGAACAAACCAGAAGCTTTGCGCTGTACCAAAAAATGCTGGAAAATTATCAATCCGGTGAAATTGCCGCAAAAAACAGGCTGCTTCCGAACCTAAATATTATAGGAGAGTACGCCTTAAAATCAAGAAATGACTCCTACACCGAAGCGATGAATCGCCTCAATGATCCACATTACTATATTGGCTTCTCCTTCACCTATCCTCTCGACAACACCCAGGCAAAAGCAGATCTAAATTCGGCAAGGATACAGATAGAGGATGTGATTCAGCAGAGGCAAATCTCCCGTAACAGCTATGAAAAAACCCTCGGCACCCTTTTAGAGGCGATTCACGGACTACAGGAGTTTATCAAAATGAAGGAGGCAAAGATCAAAACCCTACAACAACTCTACCAGACCGAATGGATCAAATACAGACAGGCCCGCCTGGATATCAAATACCTGATTGATACTATGAACAGTATCATCACGGAGGAGCTTGCAATCGTCAGCTTCAAGAAAAGTCTCATTCAATATAACTTTGATTACCAGGCACTCGTGGATTGATAGAAATAGGGAAGATTCCGAGCGGAGGAAGAGGTACGAAGTCAGAAGCTTACATTATTAAAAAAAGGGAGCATTTTTTTTCAGTATCCTTCATCGCACGCATAAAAAAAATGCCGTGAATAACACGGCACTTGTTGTATGCTTTCAAAAATGTTTTACTTCTTCTTAAGAATTTTTCCGAGGATGACATCTTTGTCAATTTTTTTGGTGCAAAAAAACCAGTCCTTGCACTCAAGACCCGCTTCTTTGCCATCCATTCTATCCTTAGCTTTGCCGCAGGAACCTGCTGGCGATATGATAACATCATCACCTGGACGCCAATCCGCTGGCGTTGCAATACCGAACTCATCCGCTGTTTTCAGAGCAATCAATACCCGATACAGTTCATCAAAATTTCTACCAAGGCTTAATGGATAGTAGATGATGGTACGGATAACGCCCTTAGGGTCAATAAAAAATACAGCGCGAACCGCTTTCGTACTGCTCTCACCCGGTTGCAGCATACCATATTTTTTTGCTACCTCCATAGTAATATCCTCAATCAGAGGAAAGGTTACTTCAACATTTTTCATGCCCTTAAATTCAATTTTTTCTTTAATGGTGCGCAACCAGGCAATATGGCTGTACAGCCCGTCCACGGAAAGACCGACAAGCTTACAACCAGCTTCGTTAAACTTACTTTCCATCGAAGCAAATGTCATAAATTCAGAAGTACAAACCGGTGTAAAATCCGCTGGATGGCTAAACAAAATAACCCACTCACCGGCATATTGCTGGGGGAAATTGATCTCTCCCTGGGTAGTCACTGCTTTAAAACTGGGGGCTTTATCGCCGATACGTGGCATAGAAATTATTTGAGATTCTTCCATATTCATAAATCCTTTCTGTATCATGGGAATAAAATATCATGTTTTTAATATAATCAATTATTTAGATTTCGACTAATATTTTATTCAGAATTTATACGAATTAAGAAAAAAAACTACAGAAAAGATACAGCCTAAAATCGAACCCCCCATGAAATACCAGCAGTAAAAATCGGTCCCCATTGTAAAATAATCTCGTCCCCGAATACTCCATACTCGCTACGGATATTTGCGTTGTAAAGACCCACACCAACAAACAGCTCCGTAAAAACACTATCGCTAAGAAAAAACCGATAAGCGATAGGCATTAATGTCATAAACGCGAAACCATCCCTATCGAGCTGATCAAAGGATTGCAATACCCCTAAAGCCTCATCAATGGTATACTGTTGACCTTTAGAACGTTGGTAGCCCAGGTTCAGATGCGCAGTAAGTGAGAGTCCCTGCAAACGACTGGTCGCAAAGGGATAGTATTTGATTCCGACTCCCGCCAGAAAAGCCTGCTGCGCATGGAACTCATTATCTATGTCACCAGTGAACCAAAAACCGCCCAGATAACCGAAGGAAAAGAGGTAGGAAAATTTTTTTGCAAAGGCCTTTTCATATTGAAGAAATACGGCAAAATAGTCAAAATGTTCACCTGTCGGCCCGAAGCGTCCAGAAAAATACCGATTTTCAGTTTTGGTAACTGGAGCATCCCTATACACTAACTTATCTTTAAATTGAACAACAACCTCTTTTTTTGGTATAGCTTTATCAAGATTGTCACTCAATTTTTTTACAAATCTATCCATGGTATCAAAAATAGATGTATCGATATTGCCTTGCTCAGAACCGCCAGCCAGTAACTTCTCACCATTGGTAGAGTAGATATTTCCTGTAATCAAAAGTCTGTCCTTCACGACCGTAAACGACCCCACGATAAAAATATCTGCTTTGAGCTGCTTTGAGAGAGTAGATGCCTGATGGTTCACCTGCGTCACCGCAATATTTTGACGCCGAATCAGATTTTCAATATTGGTTCGGCGGATCACCTGAAACCGCTTTAGGTCAGCTATCGCGCTAACGACCAGATCCGGTATGCTGTTCGAAAGAAACTCATAATTTTTACTCCTGGTAAGATTGTCGAACTGAAAAACGGCAATCGAATCGCGCTCAGCAAACGCTGATCGAGAGATAAACAAAATCACGACAATGATAAGAGACTTTTTCATATATACCCCATACCTTTTCTTATACAAAAAAAA
>DYNZ01000260.1 GCA_020720805.1 Leptospira biflexa
TTATCCTTAAATTCATCTAATTATTACTACTTTTCCATTATATAATTCTCTTCCTCTGTTGTGAAGTTCTCTAGTATTTACTCGAAAGTCGCTGTCACGCCTTCCAGATACTGAACTTGAATTTCGACATCCCTATGCAGCAATCGCCGCTCGCATTCTTCCCATTTCCTCCCAAGCAATCTCACTAATTAATCTACATACTCTCTTTCGCTCTCTGTTATTATCCTGTCCTATCCCAGCGTATCCACACATGCTACATAGCTTTTTTTCACCGAAGGGTATTCCGGCTCCACGATATTCACCCATAACGGATCCTACACTTTCTCCTGCTCAAACTACTCTTAAATTGCTTTAATCTCCTCCTGCTCCGCCCCAGCCTCCTCCTTCTCCCTCAATAAATCCGCTATCTCTGTTTCCCTCTCTGTCCTCCTCTTCATCTGCTCCTCCTTTTCCGTTAAATATTTCTGATTTGTAACGACTCCATTCTCAAAGCTCTCGAATGAAGATAAATAGCTCTGATAATTCAATCCCACTGCCATATAGCTACCTAACCGAGGAATCACGAAGAACTTCATCCTTGGCTCCTTTACTACATTCTCCACGAATACATACCCCGGCTTCTTTTATTTCTCTTCAGCCCCTTCCTCCTCTTAAGCTTCTTCCTCTTTCGCCTCTGAAAACACCTGACTCGTCACGCCTTCTTCCAAAGTTAGCACTTACCCTTTTAACAGCTCATGTCCCTTGCTCCACCCGATGTATTTTATCAATTTCCCTGCACTCTTATCCAGATGCGCGTCCTCTTCGTCGTCATCCTACGCAATTCGCTTCTCTGGGTAATCCAGCACTCCCACATAACACCCTGTCAGATTCTTACGCTCTCGCAGAAAATCTGGAAGCCTTTAGACCAGAATCTCCCCATGATATTCACTTTCTTCCAACAATTTATAAAAATCCAAATCCACTTATTTATCCCTTTGCAACTCCTTCATCTTCCTTTCATTCCTCTCTTCCTCGGCCTTCAGCATCGCTTCAAATTACGAGGCTAACCTCGCTTTTTCATTAACCGATTCCACTGTTTTCCTTTCAACTTGCTATGATTTACTATAATTTAGTAGCCATTTCGCGAAGAACTCTACCGGAAACTTCGGCTGCTTTTGGTGCACTTCCGCAATAGCTTCGGCTAGAATGGGACCTATATTCTAAGACTTTAAATACGCAATATTCGGATCTTCCTACGACCTCATTTTTGTAACTTTTTATTTTCAATTTAAATTATTATTTTTAAATCAATTCAATTTATTATTTTTTTTCCCTAACAATTCCATTCTCAAATACAATTTTTGACAATTCCAGCAAACTCCGCCTTCAGAGACGCACCTCCCACCAAAAACCCATCAATATCCGGCATTTTAATCAGCTCTCCTGAGTTCTTCTCATTAACAGAGCCTCCATACTAAATCCTCGTCATTTACGCCACCTCCTTGCTCACATTCTCCGCTAGATATTTCCTTATATACGCATGCATCTCCTACGCCTGATCTGGCGTAGCCACCTTCCCCGTGCCAATTGCCCAGACAGGCTCATATGCGATCACTATATTCTCCCATCCGAGCTTCATCTCTACCAGTTTATTCTTCACAGCGTCCATTTATGCCTTGCACACTTCAAAAGTCTTATTTGCTTCCCTTTCTTGCAACAG
>DYNZ01000261.1 GCA_020720805.1 Leptospira biflexa
TTTTTTGGAAAGGAAAACTTCTGCAGGAATTTCGAGAAGGTTCAGGGCATAGCGTTGCCGTTTCGATACCTCGCTTATCATATCCGCACCGTCCGGTAGCGGAACAATTTTAATTCTGCGCAAGTCAAGCAATACTTCACGGGGGGTGAGTCGTCGCCTGAGTTCTTTTTCTGAGGGAGCAAGCCGGTGCTGAATTGCAGAATGTAGCATCATTGCGATGAGGGCGACAAAAAGCTTCCCCTCGGAAGCCTCGGAGCTGTGATTGCGCAGACGGTCAAGTTCCAGCGCATTTTTAAGATTGTCGAAAAGCTTCTCTACTGAATCCCTGGAACGATAGCTCTCGAGCATCTCCATGCCTGACTTTGTCCGGTTATCTGTCAGGATCAGCATATGTCCGCTTTTTTTCTCTTGCCGCGCCAAAGCCTTTGTCTTCCTCTCCAGATGCCAGCCTCCATCCTCTCCGGGAACAATTCTGAAAAATCTCATTCTTGTTTTCGGAAGCATCTTGCCAAGGCGGGCAAACGCTTCCCGCCTGCTTCTCGGAGCTTTCTCCCTGAAGTCCGATTCCGCCTTCTCAAGCTGCGAGTAGAGAAGATTGTTTTCATCCACCTGGCGCGTCTCGTTCAAATAGATATGGAAGCGGTACGTTCGTCCGAATTCATTGCTCTCGAAAGAGATGTGCCTGATAAGATCCTCGCCGTCCGAGAAGGTGTCCCGTGCGCGGCGCAACTGCTTCCCATATGTCCGGAGCGCCTTCTGATAAACCAGATTGTTTGATGGGACAGGGATGGTTATTCCTATACCGGCATCGCTCAATTTCTCAAGATTCGCCTTCGAGAAAAAGCCGCGATCCAGGATCGAGTCAATTTCCCCTACGCCGAGTGACTTCAGAAGAAGTATTGCATTGCAGAGAGTTGAAACATCGGAAACACTCCCCTCGACCATACGGAGAACTGCAGGAAGGCCGCAGGGTTCAAGCACTATCAGCTGGACATTCACCTGTGGCAGAGATTCGCCATCGCGATTGTGTCCGAAGGCAGCCCATCCATCAAGCTTCGAATAGGTGGAGATACTCGTGATGTCAACAAGCGCAGTGGTGAAACTGCCACTGTTAAGATCAACCAGTTTTTCGAGAAAATCAAGACGCTTCCCCTCCTCTACTCCAAGCACATGAAGGATTCCGGAAACACCTTTCGATGTCCAGTCACTTTTCTTCCCCGTATATTCGTGCCTGACACCCTCGGCCCACTTCTCAAAATAGGAAAGAGGCATCATTTCGGAGACGAGGAAGACCGCCAGAAGAAATACAGATTCCGCGAGCCCCTCGTCAAAAGCATCACGCAACGCCGGAAGTACTCCCTGCTGTTCGGCGATAAAGCGACAGGCGGCCACAGCTCCGTAGTCACGTACCCGATCTAGGGACGTTGACATGGACAAGCTTCTTACCGGTGCGACCTCTCCGGTTATCGGATTTTCCTTGCCAAGATAGATTTCTCTTTTTCGAGGTTGCTGCTTTTCCTTATCCCAAAATGCATCGATCCGGTAGTGATATTTCCCCGATTTTGTTTCTCTTACACGTAAAAACGACATATTATAGCCCTTTCATAGCGGTATTTGCCGCTATGTATATCATATAGGAGGTTTCAGCACAAATCAAGGGGAAAAACTAACCTAGCGGCAAAATAATCTCAAATTAGG
>DYNZ01000262.1 GCA_020720805.1 Leptospira biflexa
CATCGCCGGAGATATTCTTGACAGAGACATCCAGATAACTCTGCTTGTTCACCCGATCATAGCCCAGCCTGCCCTTGATCACCTGAACCTTGGCGGTGACATCGGTCTCGGCGTGGGCTACACCTGCCAAGGAAAAAATCAACACCATCAAAAGCCAAAACCCCAGTGCTCCCACTGTTTTTCTTGTCAACCATTCCATTATGTCCTTTCCCGTTGTCCTCTGTGTTTTTCTTGGGGTGCTTTTATTGCCGACATTTCTTTCGCATCGGCAACAAAAAAAGGGGTGCTGGTCGTCAATGACCAGCACCCCTTTGCATTATTCAATCACAGCCGCTGTTGTTCATTTGTATCATCCTCACTGCTACCGGTTTCCGGGATTATTGCTTTTTTCGCCTTGTAGCAACTAACCCGGCAAGACCGGTGCCGAACAAGATCATAGTTGCCGGTTCAGGTACGGGATTGGAGGCAATATCAACATTACAGACGGTTGCTGTGGTTCCGGCATTCCCATCACCACCCCAGATCAAGCCCCAGTCCAACGATATTGTCTGTCCCTGATATGAAGTCAGATCAAGGGCAAAAGAACCATTTCCATTGACACCGGTTGACCATTGCTCTGTACCGTTGATATTAAACTGGAGATAGTCGTCGTAATCAGACGTCCCAAGTGTAAAGGTATAATCAAACGACAGAGTTGTCGCATTCGAGGCGACATCGTAAAAATCATTATAGAAATAAAGCGCCACATCCGAAAAATTTTCCGTAAAGGTAACCGTGCCCCCGTTTTCTATAACACTCCCTGACACTGATTCCAGTACAGCAAATCCTGTAAGATCAAGTGGTGCCGCCTGGGTTATACCGATAGATCCAATACATAAAAAGCCCGCAGCCAATACTATCGATACCTTTTTCATAATCCTTTCCCTTGTTGAGGTTATGTGGGAGCCTGCCCTTGCATGGCACCCACTATTGTATAAAACAGTCATTTTTTTCAAGCAAAACGCATGCCAGATGAATGGAGATTCAGCAACACTCATTTTTTATCAATGATAAAAGCAGGTTAAATGCACAGCAAGAGAGGTTGCTCCGCATCGCTTTTACAAGCATTTCCGGTTTTCCGGAAAAGAATGGGTGATTTTTAGGTTTTTGCACATTATTTTCCAGATTGTTCGGCTGCGGCAAGGACGCAAGAATCTGCCCATAGTTTCTAAAAATATCACCTATAAACAAGCAGATGCAAATATCGCACGCTTGTTTTGGGGGCTGTTTCCAGTGGGTTTTTTTGAGAATTTCATGTTTTTCCGGATTTCCGGAATTTCGTCCGGAAATCCGGAAAAATGACAAGCTCACTCGGATTCGCCTATAAATAGAGTAAGAAGATCTGGAACGGATAATCAATTCTTCCCAAAAATGATGCTTCCAAAAGGCAAGATATTTACAAAAGATCTGAACCGGTAGATAGGAGATAACCGGACTATTTATATTGTAAAAATAACCAGATCATCTGCTGCATTTTATTATTGGAGTTTTGTATCATATTCTTAGAATCCCAGGGGCTTGAGTCATAAGATGTTCTCCAAAAACTGGATATCCTTTCATTCTGGATGATATGCAGAAAAGCGTTTTTTTAATCATATCAAAGTTTTAAGAAAATTTAACAAAAATATTGATACATTACCAATAT
>DYNZ01000263.1 GCA_020720805.1 Leptospira biflexa
TTTCGCCCCTGCTCGGTCTAATGATTTCAATATGTTATGGGCGTATTCTGGAGTCCCTCCTTCTCCGCCAATAAAACATTTACTCCCAATGAATGGAGTAAGTCACTCAAGAAGTCTGACCAGGTTCATTCAGCCCGCTTCCCCTTTTTAGGTTGGCGGGTTTTTTTATTTCCCTATTACTCCTGGAGAACACGGGAAAAAGGGAGGTGGACAACGAAAGCTGTTTCAAAACCCCCATAGCAGTGATTTTTCTGTCCATCCTTCCAGGCCAGACTCGTGTTTTACTTTGACCCAGTTGTTATTTTGTTCTTTCCTGATAAGGACAACACCGTAATAGGCCTGACCAATCACCTTGTATTGAGTTCCTGGGCCGCCTCGCAGATTGATGGTTTTCTTTTTTCCCCTGTTAACTTTGACGATAACATGAGGGTGATTATTGAGCAGAGTGGTTTGAATCCACCCCCGGTCACTTTCAAAATCTTCAATCTGGGACCACCCCCCCTTGTTTCCAAGGATTTTAACTGGGAACCCTCTTCCATATTCCCATTTGATGCTGAAATTTTCACCTGGGCCGGTGTGAACTCGTGTCTTTTCTCCTGTTGTGCTTTTCATTTCGGCCCAGGCGGGAAGAGAGAAAAGTAGATTCAACAATGCGATAAGAATCATCATTTTTTGAGGAGAGAACCGCCTGATTTTTTGAAATAAATTGAAAAACATCGTCTAATATCTCTCTGTTATAAATCCACCTCTGTGTAAGGTACGGTTGAGGTGTTGTGGGTTTGTTTTTGGGTTTTTCGGGGGGCCAGTGTGAGGGGAAGCCCTGCACAGTGAATAGAGATGGCATCATAATGGCAGGCTTCGGTCATACAGCGCAGACACAGGATACATTCTGGGCTGTTAATCTGTTTGTTAAATTGAATATCCATGGGACATACCTTGCGGCAAGCGCCGCAATCGGTACATTTCTGTCGGTTTAAGTGCAGTTGAAAAATACTTATTCTGTTGAAAATTCCATAAAAAGCCCCTAAGGGACAGGTGGTTTTACAGAAGGGGCGACTGCTGTAGATACTCCAGATGAGAAAGGAAAACATCCAGAACAGTTTGTTATAAAAAAGGAAGCCAAGTGTGGCGCGAAGATCCGGTTGTAAGATGATCATCGGAATTCCGGCCTCAAGGGTTCCAGCCGGACAGACAAATTTGCAAAACCACGGTTTTCCCATACCCCATTGATCCGTCATGATCAAAGGAAAAAGAATAACGAAACAGAGCAGCATAAAATATTTGATATACCGTAAAAACGGCGCCACCTGAAATTTTCGATGGGTTGGGATTTTATAGAGAATTTCCTGGAGGAGGCCAAAGGGACACAACCATCCGCAGGTGAATCTACCGGTGAGGGAAGCGATAATGCCGATGGTGCCAAAAACATAGGAGCCCAAATAATACGAACCTGTTTCGATGGAAAAACGAACACCCAGTAAGAGTTGTTGAATGGCGCCCAGTGGGCAATAGGTTGTGGAGGCGGGGCATGAGTAACAATTTAAGCCTGGAGAACAGACTATTTTTAAGGGCCCTTGATAGATGTTTTTTGTCCAGGGAAAGAGAATATAGCTGTTGGTGAGAAGGGTGAAAAAGGTCTGTAAAAGTTTTCTTATGAGTTCCATGATCGCTTCATGAA
>DYNZ01000264.1 GCA_020720805.1 Leptospira biflexa
GCTTTGGCTAGTACGCTCAGTTGGTCTCCACTTCGACCTAATAGCATCATACTTTCGGGACCCAATTGGCTGAGAAAGGCAGTTGGAATTAAGGAAATGACGCGCGTAATAAAGCCTGCAAACCTGGCAAAGGGAATGGCTGTTGCTGGTTTGATAACATCTGCCGGAGATGCATTAGGCGCAATTCGGGAAGATCTTGCCAACCCGATGTACGAAGATGTATCCCGTATGGCATCCGCTATAACCGTGGATGGAGCCTTTCGATTCGCACTTTCGGCAGTAGGCACCGTGGCAATCCCACTGGCATTAGGCGCAATTGTAACGGCAGTCGGACTTCCAGTTGTAGCGGGTGGCGTAGTTGTATTGGCTGGATCTGTTTTGTTGGGATTTGGATATTCAAAACTTGTCGAGGCGCCCGTCTGGGAAATGTGGAAGAATTCCACAGCACGAGAGGATGTCATTGAAAAAGGCGCTCGCGTTATTAATCAAGTAAGTAACTACGTAGACCACGTAAAGCAAAAAACGTTCGAGCGGGTCAGCGGAGCATTTGGCAGTTTTATAAATTCAATTACTACGTCACCATCACCAACTTCTTTATAAGGGACACCTATGAATTCAATATCTTTTCTGGATTACACCCTGTCGGCGGAAGAACTTGCAATGGCTTTTTCACTGATTAATCGCGCAGACCTTGGAAAAGCGGTTTTATTTGAAACTTTTGGGAAATTATCTCAACAAACAATTGAGGAACGATTGAAAGCGGCAAGTCACTCACTACTGGCTCGTAAATATGCAAAGATTGGAGAACGAGGATTGGCTGTTCTTGCAGATGATATTCAGTCCGCCCTGTCTCAAATTATTAAATTTAGGGGAATGCTTCAAGTGGTGATAAATAATGAAGAAGATACCTTGATGATGAACGCGCATCTAGGTATAGGTGAAACTTTCACATGTCATTGGGTCGAGCAGGGGGTTGTCCATCGTATTATCTCTGGAACTAATGCTCAATTACCGGGCTTGATCGCCCAGTTAGTTTCAATACCACAACTCATCTCGCCTAGTCATACATTGCAACTACAGGAAGGAAAATATTCAATTCCGATGGAAATATTTGCAGACCTGCCAGAGATGGGTATTGAAAAGGGATTAAAAGAGTTGATCAAGATTGGCTTACCTCAACAACTTGCCGAAGCTTTCCTTGACGATTTAGTCCAACCAAAGAAGCGCGGGAGCGTTGGTTATATTGAAGTGGATTCGGAGAACATCGATAAGCGCACCTTGGACGAAGCCGTCGCTGGGTTATTCTTTCTCGTTGGAAAATTCGGGTGGATTCTGACTTTTCCAAAAAAGGAAAAAAATCAAATCGGAACCATATTCCCGGTATCCAGCGAAATTTTCGAAAAAGATGTCACGCAACTTTTGGATAAACAATCCAAAGCATTTGTTTGATAAAAAATACGGTAACAATTCACGTAAAAGATGGGTGATGTAAGAAAGGCAAAACGGCTTGCTGGTATAGCACGTTGATAGCTGATAATTCAGCCTGGGGCTCGAGTTTTAAATCCTCTCTCTGACAGAAAATTTCACAGATGTCTAAGACAGGCATCAATAAAGCCTAAGGCGAGAAAAAAACCGAGGCATCGCACAACATTTATAAACAAATAAG
>DYNZ01000265.1 GCA_020720805.1 Leptospira biflexa
TGATTTTTTCATGGTAACTCCTGTTTAGCTCCAGCTGTTCTTTCTGATTTTGCCTCGTTGAAGCGTGACCTCGGATACGGGGTTTTCAGCTCTGCCGGATGGCCAATGCCCAGTATGCATTCCACCTTGATATGTTCCGGTAATACCAACAACTCTTGTACATAGCTTTCGGCGGTCTTTTCATAATCATGCTGTCGATTGCGTATCTGCGCCCAACAGCTACCAAGCCCCTCAGATTGAGCAGTGAGCTGGAGTATGATAGCAGCTATAGACTAGCAATAGAGTCGTGCTGAAATGTATGATGTGGGGCCAACGTTTGAAAGGTATCAAGCTAATCCCTCTGCCTGCTGACGGAGCCTCTTAATTTCAGCCAGCACCTCTTGGCTGGTTAGAATCCCTTTCCGTTCCAGGACATTATGGCATTAAAAACTTGATTTTTGACAACCTCACTCTTTGTGCTTTACATAAGATACCTTATGGGAGGCAAATGATTGATATTATATCGAAATTAAACTTTGTCAACGTGCAGCCCAGCGTTGGCCGCCGCTGCGCATTGACGATCATCTGCCGAGACAAAAACATCTGCCTTGAAAGTAAGGGCACTCCCCAGATGGATGGCATCCATGCCGCATAGTATGTTGTTTTCAAGAGCAGCAACCGTCTGTCTGATAACTTCTGGTGTAAGATCACCGATTGAGGCATCAAGGATATCAGCCATGAGCATGGTCTTCATATGGCGGTACTGAAGTGGCGTAATTCGGTTTTCACGCTGCAGGCGGCATAACGCTGAGATGATTTCTGGTATTGCAATGCCGGAAAGGCACAGTTCTGTTGCCTGATTGCACCATTTGAGAACTGTCTCAGTACCCTCCTCCGCTATGTAGCGTTTGACAAAAGCTGAGCTGTCAAAGAAAACTCTCATGCGCTTGTTGTCTCCCGCTCTTCAAGTATCATCTTGCTTATTGATACTCCATCAAGAGTTAGAGGTTGAGCTGCCCGACGTTTCCATGATGGCAGATCCTGTTGCAGGGGTACTATGGAGCTGTAAATGAATAACTTGGTTAATATTGCGCTCAGATTTAGGTCAGGTTTGGCTGAACTGACTGAGGCAAACCGCAGACGTAGCAGGGCTACGTTGAGGATTTGGTGATTGAAGTTCGGTCAAAGATGGCCTGAATATGAGATGCAAGATGGTCATGTTATTTGTTTACAGCTCCTATGTCAGCTATAGGCCTGCCATTTCGGATGATACGAACCGGTTCGCCCGCCTCCACAAGATCAAAATACTGCTTGGCATGATTGCGCAACTCGGAAAAAGTAGCCTGTTTCATTACCTGCCCTTTCTATGTACATATTGGTGTTATAAACAATGTACATTTAAGGCATGCTTGTCGTCCAGCATTTTCTGAAACAGCATTTCAGCCCTTAGAATGCGTATTGTGCAGACTTTGTAGCGTATGGGTTATTGAAGTGAGACAAATTAGCCCTTTTTACACAACGGAACCCAAAACGGAACCCAAACACAAAAAGGGACTTAACCAATAAAGGCTAAGTCCTTATTATTGTTGGCGTCCCATGGAAAACGATTTAGATAACTGGGAAATGTCGTTTGATGTTGACAGGTTAGGAGCAAAGCAGAGCAAGTTATAATCCCCAGTCAGCAT
>DYNZ01000266.1 GCA_020720805.1 Leptospira biflexa
GGGGCGCTGTTTGAGAATCTGGTGGTGACGGAGTTTTTGAAAGGCAGGTTCAACAGGGGGCAACAGGCCGACCTCTATTTCTGGCGTGACAGTAAAGGGCTGGAGGTGGATCTTGTTTTGGATGATGGCAGCAGCCTGAAGCCGGTGGAGATTAAATCCGGCCAGACGGTTGCCCCTGATTTTATGACATCAATACAAAAGTGGTGCGAAATCTCCGGAGCCCCAAATCGCCCGGCATGGCTGGTGTATGGCGGCACGACGGGACATGCCAATGGGAATATCACCATCGTCCCGTGGAGAGAACTGGCAACTTTAGCCACTCTGTGATTTTCAGATGGACGAAACCGGGACTGGAGATGTGGGCGATAGGGGGCATGGCCCCAGTTGCGCTGGGGGTAACGGGTAAATAATTCTGTCCCGTTTTTTGTTAGGATCAATTACTCTTTTTTATTCTTCTAACAAATACTTGAAAAATACTTGACTAAATGATACAAAATTAGTAGTTAGCTTCAACTGATTTAAGAAAAATGAATAATGATTCACTGTTATGTCTTCTTGTTTTCAGAATTTTAAAAAAAACAGCTCACCTTCAAGTAAGCCCAGCGGAAGTAATAAAAGAGGTACCATGGCCTATCTACTTGATTTGTTCAGGAATAAAATTGGGAAGCTGGTCGATCGAGACACCACCGATATCGCGTTTCGTGAAATAGAAATTGATGAAACCGTACTGAACAACACTCAGAAATATCCCACCCGCCACCGTTGCAGTCAACGCTTGGGGAAAGGTCTCTTTTTCACTGACAAAGAAAAGAAAGAGAAAATTTCCAGACTGAGAAAAATCGTCCTTCCGTAACATGCTTGACAGCATTCCAGGATCTGGGGACAATACAGTTCCTCGTGACAACAATGTTGAGATGCGTCAACTGGCAGAACTCTACATTGTTGTAAAGGAAACGATTATCTTCTTTGAAGAAGTCAACCCGGATCAAAAGACAGACATCCAACCAATCAACGAATTACGCAACGCCTTTGATCACCTTATGCGCGCAACCGCTGTGCGTACCGGGCTTAAAAAGGAAGAAAATCCAGATGATTATATCTGTAAACAGCTCGATAAATCTTACGGTCATGTTTATAGAGCTGGATATGACACCGTCGATTTCCTCTGCCTCACCCTGAAAGGCTATATCAGCAAAGCTCTTAATGGTTATCACACGAACTCAATAAGAGAGGCTATTCCAGAATACTACTCTGAGATAAAGCCAAAAATCACCAAGCTCGAAAACGAAATCACAAAATATCGAAGCAAAAAAGATGTCGGCGAAAACAACCATGAGAGGCTTCTTAACTATATTGCTGTAGCTAGGGATCTTGGAAATCTTCGCGCAAGAATTGATGCTGCCATACCAAGTATTTTAGAGCTCGAAGCGCAACGCACTAATGATTCAGCCGAGACTCAATCGCAACAACAATCGACTGAGATAAGAGGAATCAAGAGCAAGATCGTACTACTTGTTATCGGAGCCATTTTAACCTTGGTGTTCCAAGCTGCTTACGACAAAATCAAAGAGGCAAGTACATTAAAACCATTACAGACACCTGCTGTACCTTCACAAGAACCTATCCCTGCTGCACAAAAGTAACCATCAC
>DYNZ01000267.1 GCA_020720805.1 Leptospira biflexa
TTCGCCGAAACAAAAAGATACAAAGGTTTTTTCTTTTTTACAATCCCCTTACTTACTCTCCCTTTCTTACTTCATCCTCGTTCTTTCTCTCCTTTTTAAAGTTATTTTTACAGAAATCGCAAAAAAAAGTGCCCTCAACGCCAGGTGTAGACAGGCGAAAACGCATATTTTTTAAAATCGCTGTTGTTTCTATATAATCAAGATAAATAGTCGCCATAAAAAAAACCGAATCTTCCACCCCAAAGAGAAGTGCCTTCATTGTCGCTATGCGCGTCAAGGGTACGCAAGCAAAGCTTGCCCCCTTCGGGGCCCTTGACCCGCGCGACAACTCCGGCTTTATCTCACCATCGATTCAAGGATGAAAAGGTTCATCCTTGAACCTTCCTCTAAAAAAGATTATTTTTTGAAATCGTCTTCTTTGAGGTCTCTTTTCCAGTTACCATAGGTCACATCAACTGCGGTCCAGGTCCCTCGTAAATTAGAAGCAACGACCTCTGCTTGAGACATAAGACTCCTCAAGAAGATCATGTCTTCTTCTAAACGCTTTAAGAGATGATGAGAATTTTGTATATCATGATCAGCCATGACTAGCTCCAATCCGTTAGTTGTGGTTAGCGGCTCAGAGGTGCAACCAACACCTTTGGGTCGCGCTCAGGTTATCCCATTCTTAAATTTATGACAATCCACTCCTTTTCCCTTTTGAGAGAAGGACTCCGAAAATATTTTTCGCCTTTTCGTGTTGCCATTTTTGGCAACACATATTGCGTAGTCGGTAAATTTTTCAAATTTGTCTCCTAACGCCTTTGGCGATTTTCAAGACCTTGATCAAATTCTTGCATGTGACAAATTCTCTCTCATCCTTCACCCCCTCTCAGCGTTTTCGGTTGAGGTCGCGCCTGACAAAAAATCTTCTCGAGCTCGTGTTATGGTCTAGGTCGCATGCGACAAAGTGCACAATCGGGAACAGTTTGTATAAGCGCGCTTCGCCGGTTTTTTTCAACACCTAACTCAGACCGTCATCCATAATTTGCGAGCAAAGCGAGCAAGTCAGTCCCTTCGAAATTGCAAAATTGAGAAAGGCGAGCGGCGTGAGCCTCTAAGGGCGCACTTATACACGATTTGCAATCGTGACATGCGGTCCTGCCGACGGCGCTCTCTTTTTAATGGGGGGGATATCACCGACTTTTGACAAAAAATCGTAAGCAAAATCTCATTTTTCATAACGCCCGTGGCCGTAAAGCACGTCACGATTTCAAATCGTGCATAAGTGCGCATCCTCCGGATGAAGCCCTATTTCAGTTTTCAGAAAATCGATTGCTGAACTTTAAACCTATCCTCAAGCCCCATAGAAGGCTCTACAGAAGCGAAAGATAATGTTTACTCACCTTTCTCCCTTAAGAGCGATTATAGGAGTCCTAAGAGGGATATTTACGAGAGGAGTCACTCGAGAAAACGGATCACAAGTCCTCCTCCTCTACACATTTTATTTCAAAAAGCTTAGGCAATATCTTCCTTCAATTTTGCCCCTCCTCTGAATCTAACGATCCTTCTCTCAGGAATTTTCATCGCTTCACCTGTTCGTGGGTTATACCCTTCCCTTGCCTTGAGTTGAAAAATCCTAAAGGTTCCAAATCTTGTAATTGTG
>DYNZ01000268.1 GCA_020720805.1 Leptospira biflexa
GTTTTGGGAAATATGCTAAAAATTCAATATTATGCAAGTTGTATTTTCACAAATCTATGCGGTCTCAAGTATATTTCGTTTCCCACAGCAACTGCCAGGCATTGAAAAGTTCCTTCTTCCATCTCGTCGTAGATAGCAAATGCCTCGTGGAGAACAGCAGCATAAAGGCTATGTGCTGTTAGAGATGTGGACAGTTTAATACACCGGTTCGCAGCGTTCGCTAAACGACCAAAAAACTCAATCTTGGAACACCCATCCAGTCTTTCCTCAGCATAGAATGCATCTCTCAGTTTCTCGAGTAGAGATGAAAGCTCAAAAGAGTATTCTGTTATGATGTAACGTGGCTCCGGGTAAAACCCACCTTCCGCACTCTCGGGTGGTGTTTTTCGAGTGATAACCACATCTGCGCCGCCCCATTCTCTTTTTGCCCGCGGGAGGCGCGGTTCCTCCAGTACATTCTCTAAGCGCTTCAGTTCTTCAAGTGTTTTCATATTTGCTCCTTTATGGCTAACAGTGTAATAAGCCGCCATTTGTCCACCCTATTTTCTTATATGGGTGGACAAACTTTCCGCTTATTCTTATATTGGTCTTGAAATACGGAAAATAAGCATAAGAGGTGTCCATATATTAGGTTTCTTGTGATTATTTTCTATGTACGCACAATACTATGGGGTGAAATATGGAAAGTCAAGAAAAAAATAAGCCGAGGTTTCGGCCAAATCCTGAACTGAAACTTATGGAGCAGGTAAAAGAGGTGCTCAGGTATCATCATTACGCGTATCGTACTGAGCAGACCTATTGTCAGTGGATATTGCGGTATATTTTTTATTTTGGCGGCAAGACCCATCCAAAGGCGCTTGGCGCCAAGGATGTGGAGCGGTATCTGTCCTCTCTGGCTACGGAAGGGAAGGTGTCGGCTTCTACCCAGCGGCAGGCCTTGAATGCCTTGGTTTTTCTGTATCGAGAGGTGCTTGATCAGTCTTTGGACGGGAAAATTGCCCCGATGCACAGCAGGACTCCGCAGCGAGTTCCTACGGTCTTGACGCAGACAGAGATTCAGCGCCTGCTTGCAGCTATTACCGGCAGTAAAAATGCTCTTATGGCAAAGCTTCTCTATGGCGGTGGCCTGCGCCTGTTGGAGTGTCTCCGTTTGCGGGTGCAGGATGTCGATTTTGGCCAGGGGTTGATTTTTGTGCGGGGCGGCAAGGGCGGGAAAGATCGTACCACCATTCTGCCCAAGGGAGTGGAAGATGAATTACGGCGGCAGGTGGAAGCCGTGCGGATTTTACATCATCGGGAGCTTGCAGAGGGATTCGGCGAGGTGTATATCCCTGAGGCCCTTGCCAGAAAATATCCAAACGCTACCCGTGAAATCGGCTGGCAGTGGCTGTTTCCGGCCAAAGAGCTTTCCCGTGATCCTCGTTCTGGGCGGTTAATGCGCCATCATGTGCTTGAATCCGGCTTGCAGAAGGCGGTGAAACGGGCGGTGGCACAGGCTGGGATTGACAAGAAGGCCAGTTGTCACACCTTGCGTCACAGTTTCGCTACCCATATGCTTGAAAATGGGGTCAATATTCGGGTGCTTCAGGAACTGCTTGGTCATGCGGATGTGAAGACCACCGAGATCTATACCCATGTCATGTC
>DYNZ01000269.1 GCA_020720805.1 Leptospira biflexa
CCTCCTGACTTCTGACTCCTGACTATTTGGGTTGCGGGATTTATCCCGCGTTGGATGTACCTGCAACCCGTTAATTTTTACTCGCATTCGGACCCGCATTCCGCAAATCAACCCAGGTGGAATAGGAGCGCGACTCCATCCCAGCTTGCCCGGCGGAGATCTGAGCATTCAGTGTTATCACCACCCCACTTATTTCATAGATATTCGTTTCAACCAAGTTTTGATTATTCCGATAATCAAAATCCAACCCCGTAACCTGAATATCAGTATCACCGATCAAGGGTTCCAGTTCCTGCGATCCGGTGTTTTCGCCACAGATCCAATCCACTTTATTATTGGCGGCAGAATAACGGAACGACGTTACTTCACAACCTGCAGTAGCGGCAGCACCTAAGTCAATTACTCCATTCTCATTCAAATCAGACGCAAAACGAAAATGTATAGCCTGAGCTGTTTTTATCTCGAAATTTTTACTATTCATCGGATCATAAACCGCCATGCGCATATCACGAGCCATAACCTCAACGGCTGACTGCATCTCCAGTTGCAAAGAAGATCTTGCATTTTCCAAGGTATAGAGACGGTTAGAGCGAGTAAATACCCCGATAACGGAGGCAAGTACCAGACCGACAATCACCATGGCGATCATCAGCTCAATCAGGGTGAACCCGGCCGAAGCGGTAGTGACCTTTTTATTTGTGCTCATATTCCACTCCCAAGAGTAAGTGAACGCAAGGTAACAGGGTGTCCGGCAAAACCACCTGTTTTGGATACCGCCACGGTAATAAGCCGCGAGCCATTCCCGCCAATTGGATTTAGAACAGAGATAACTGCAGTATAGGGCCCGGAAACCGCACCGACCTCATTAACACCGGCCAATGTAGAACCGGACAAAACAGCGGGATTCGCCCCATTTTTCATCTGTTCCATAATCCTCTGGGCAAGGAACATTTCCTGCGTGACGACATTCCCATTACTATTACCCCTGACAACCGCATACTGCATCGTAACTGATGCCAGAATCCCAATACTGAGAATGGCCATGGCAACCATCACCTCAATTAAAGTGAAGCCAGCCTGACCAGTCATGTTTTTTTTCATTTTTATTGTCTTTTTCATATAGACACCTCCGTTGCATGATATGCAAAAACACAACCATTTTTGAAAAAATCAAATATTTGCTTTCACATCAAGATGTTATTTAATGTATTATTTAAAATGATTACCATAAATGGAGTTCAATTGTAAAATGTTTTTATAATACCAACCTTTTTGTGGTAATCATTTTACCAGACTGATTTTGGTGCGCACAGCGCATGACAATAGCGCATCAGAGCAAATACCGTAGGGTACACCGTGCTCACCTGCATCTACCATTGCCACAAATTGACAAAAAAACGTCAGTCGCCCCCTTGAAAGTGACAAAAAACGTCAGCCGCCCCCCTTGAAAGTGACAAAATTTTGCGGAAGCAAAAACACCCATTTGTCTCCCGGCAAGCCAACCTTAAGCACAAAACACTCAACAATTTAGCGAGTTAACCATAGCGTCAACCAGTTTCCTCTTTGAGTTGAGCCTCTTGCAAAATGATCTTTTAGCCCAAACTCATCGTTATGCTCAAAATTTTATCCT
>DYNZ01000270.1 GCA_020720805.1 Leptospira biflexa
GTATCTTGCCTAAAAACTCCTGTAATCCTTTTTATATCTCAGAGTCAAGTATGGCCGAAATCATTTCACTGCTGAAGCGGAAAACAAATTTCCACAAAAAAGCACAGGTGCTTGACATGCCCTTTTTTTCGCATATATTACTGTAGCTTTAGTAGTGCTACAGCTAAACACATGGGGGTTTAGGATGAAAAAAATTAATCGATTAAAAAATGTCGGAAGCGTCGGGGAGATAAAAAAGCGGATCGCAGATATTGGGCCGATGCTCCCAGGTAAAATTGGCATTCAGTGGATACGCTGCAAAAGCAAAGGCTGTAAGTGCACGGCTAAAAATAATCCACAGAAACACGGACCCTACAATCAGCTTAGCTTCACGTTCGCTGGTAGGAGTTCCACCATGAATATAAAAGAAGCTGATTTGGGCAAGGCGCGGAAGTGCATTGGTAATTATAAGACATTTCAGGAGCTTTGCAAAAAGTTAGTGCTTGCGAGTGTGGCGGATATTCGAAGGGCGGGGTTTGAGACAATAAAGTGAAGTTGAACGAGATTAAAAAACAGATGGTGGCGATACCCGCCGCTATGGCGACAATAAGCCGGCGCGATCTTCAATCAACAGTGGTCAAGCTTCTGGGACTGCTTGACAGTTGCATTGCCGTCGCTGATCGCTTGGAGGAGACTGTCCAACTCAAGGATGATGAGATAAACCGCTTGAAGGGGGAGGATGGGAGAGCGCAATTCAAAGGCGCTGGCGCCAGCTCTCATTCAAGCGAGAAGGAGCGAAAGACGGCGGAGGGGGAGACTGATCCGCCGGAAACCGGATTCAGATTGACGAGAGAGAAGCTTGACGCATTGCGTGAGAATGCAATTCCCGATCACTTGCTGGTCATGCTTGAGAATCTCAAAAACAAGGCATTCAAAACGGAAATTGAGTTCATGGAAGCTGTCACGGGCATCATTGGAGCCGAGGAGGCCGATAAACATCGGCAACATTTGTTGAAGCACGGACTGTACAAGAAAAGAAAACGCCCATGCAAGGTGCCGGGAATCGAAATCAATCGCACAGAGATATGTGAGATTGACAAAACGGCCTTGCCTGCGGACGCAATTAAAACCGGATACGAGGAAAACGTAGTCCAAGACATAAAAATCGAGCGTGACAATGTGCTGTTCCGGAAGGAGACCTATTATTCGCCGAGCGAAAAGAAGACCTACACGGCGGAAGTGCCGGTCGGCTACGAGGGCGGCTATGGCCCCAGTATCAAAACCGAAATCGTGATCCGAAAATATGACGATGTCATGTCCGAGCCTAAAATATTGAATGCCTTTCGGGCTTACGGAGTCATTATCTCATCCAGCTATATCTCGAATCGACTGATCTCGCCTGAGCACATCGGGATTTTCCTTGACGAAAAGGACGACCTGTTCACCACAGCCCTCGCCGTCTCGAAATATCATCAGATCGACGACACTGGCTGCATAGTCAACGGCGTCAATCATTACGTCCACATCTTGTGCAACCCATGCTATACCGCCTATTTCACCATGCCTCGCAAGGATCGGCTGACAATCCTGGATATATTGCGTAATTTCCAGCCCAGGCGCTTCCTGTTCAACGAGGACACATTCCG
>DYNZ01000271.1 GCA_020720805.1 Leptospira biflexa
TCAACTGGAACAGGTTGATATTGTCATCAGTTCAACGGGTGCTCCTCATCTCATTCTGCATAAACAGGAGATGAAAGCAATTATGCGGGCCCGTCGCAATGAACCCATTTTCTTTATTGATATTGCCGTGCCCCGTGATCTTGATCCGGCATTGAATGAGCTGGACAATGTGTATCTTTATGATATTGATGACCTGCATCAAGTCGTAGAGGTTAACAAGTCTGAAAGGGAGAAGGAAGCGGTCAAGGCGCGGCGTATTGTTGATGAAGAGACGGCTAACTTTCAGCGCTGGCTCGATGGGCTTGCGGTGGTGCCTACGATTATTGCTTTAAGAAAGAGGGCGAACGATATTAGTCAGTTAGAAATAGAGAAGGCTCTGGGACGATTACCCCACCTTACGCTTGAAGATCATCAGGTGATTGAAAAGATGGCTTTGGCAATTACGGCCAAATTGCTGCATGCTCCCATTGCCTATCTCAAGGATGAAGAGGGGTGTAAGGAAAGGCATGACGAAAAGGTGGAGATGATTCGTACCGCTTTTGGTTTAGAGGAAAAATAATGCTCTCTGCGGATCGAGCAGATGTCTTAGCTGATGAATGGTTACTGGTACGGCATTCTGGTGAAATCCCTGAGATTGCCTTCCACTCGGCTCTCCATTATCTTACGGAAGATCGCGATGGGCCACGGTTATGGTTGACCAAAGAAGAGATTGATCTGTTGCTGGAAGCTGCCAGTGCCCGTTATCAAGAGATCATCTTCCGTGATCTTTGTTATGAAAACAGGAAGCTCGGGGTGTACCGAGGCCTCAAGCGAGCTATTTCTAATTGGAATCGTTTTCTTGCCTTTCGACAACGGCGGGGTCATACAAATGACCCCGCCGTTCAGGTTAAAGTCGCTCAGGAGCTCCTTGCCTTATTGCAAATTGTGGCGGAGAAGGAGTCCTCCTTTCGTGATGACAATCAATGGCTGCCCCTAATTTTTAATTGCACAGGCGATGAGCTCATCGGATTCTCCTGTGTTTTAGGGATACCGGTGGAAAAAGTACCAGACAGTATCCTCCGCTTATGTCATCCCTGAACAGTCCACCCTGCCCGATTTGGCAGTTGTGCCATGAAGAGCGTACAGCAGGTGGTGCTGTCGGGTTTAAGGAGTATTGATTTTGTCGCGAAGAATCCCGGAGGGTTTGAAGGTGATAACCCGTCGGGCATCAAGCGTCAGCTCGTCCCCCGTTTGTGGGTTCCTTCCTCGTCGCGAATTTTTGTCCTTCACACTAAATTTACCAAAACCACTTAGAAGGAGGTCCGTTCCTTGAATGAGCGTACTTTTTGAAATACGAAGAAAGGCGTCAACGGCGTCAACGGCTTGCGGCTTGCTGAGAGAGGGATGGACATTATAAATTTGTTGAACGAGTTCTGCTTTGGTCAGTGTCATACTGCGCTCCATTGAGGTAAAGAATAAATAAGAGTAACATGAAATAGTTCTCAACCGTATGACACCCTGTTCCCACAGGTCGCATCATGCGGTTGCGTGTCGTTAATGTTTGTATGCTCTCATGGAGAGCATACAAACGACAATATCCGTCATCGCCTGTTTCTCTCGCGGTTTTGGTTGTGGATGTTTTC
>DYNZ01000272.1 GCA_020720805.1 Leptospira biflexa
CTAGTCACCCGACAGTTTCATAGATAGGTACATAAGGATAAAGGAAAAGGCGAGAGGCGTAATAATTGTCTGTCAATGAAACGCCAGCCGATTTGAAATAAACTCAAATCACGCCGATCTTTTCGATCAACGAGATGTCGCAGTCCGATACTGATGATTTTAGCACCGGCAGAAATCAGCCAATCAAATAAATAAGCGACGACCAAAGTCAGGCGCGAGAGGTGTTCGGCAGTACGCAACATGGTGCTTTCCAGATCGAAGCCATGTTTTTTCAAATCGCCGAACATTTCTTCAATCCACATTCGGCGCTTATAGGACTGTAAAACCAATTTGCGATCCGGCATATTGGTCGCCAAACACCAAGGTTCTTTTTCTCCTGCTTTCCAATAGACCAGTACAGAAGCAGGGAAGGCAAATTGCTTGGTCAGGAACCCTTTTGGTAACCAAGCGCTGTCGCCTGATTTTCTCACAAAACTTTCCAGCGTTTGCCATGCGCCATATTTGCCAACGCGAAAGCCTGTATTTGATTTTTGACGGAGCGTATAACCCCAGCGCCATTGATTTAATTGTTTCATCACCTCAATAGAGCCAAATTCACTGTCTCCGACCAGGGAAATCACCGATTTTTTAAGGAGAAGTCCCTTGACATATTTGAGCAATTCGATTTGTTTCTTTGCGCTGCTATGTCCGCGCGCTTGTTTGATCCAAGTCCACGCAATTGGAATAGACCGTCTACGATAGGCTAAAGTGACCATCAAGAGTTGGTGACCAAAACCTATTTTCGTGCCATCTACGATCAAGCGAATTTCTCCAAGATGTTTCCACTGCCTTTCGATCCATTGTTTCGCAATCGGCTCATACCATTCGCGCACTTCAATAGATTGGTTATTCAGAAAACGCTCGAAGCGTCTCACTGTGCTTAACAACTTTGCGTTGCCTAACACCTTTCCTGCGATCTTGCTCAAATGGACCGAGCGACTCTGATAGATGCCCACCATCATCCATGCAAAATTCTGAATTTGCGTTATTCTTTGCCTCGGACGCAAGGCCCTGATTTGTTCTTTCCAGATACGGTACAATTTCGCGGTCGGCATGAGGATCTCCTGTCAAAGTGTTTTTGGCGAAACAACTTTATCAGATTTCCTCTGCCGATTCTCAACTCTTTCTTAAAACTGTCGGGTCGCTAGAAATTTCATTGTTGTCAGCAAGCAGTATGGTTATTTTTGACGGCATACACATCTCCTCTTGACGTTCTCTTCTTGAGGGAATGTATTAATTTGATTCCCCCATACGATAAAGGAATTATACTTTTTTTTCTTTTGTGTCAAGCCTTTTCAATAGAATGGTGATGATAAAATAATAAAGCCATGAACTTATTCCCACTTCCCCTCAAAGACAAAGTCGTTCTCATCACCGGCGCATCCTCCGGATTCGGCGAAGATGCCGCCTGGCTCTTCGCGCAGGAAGGTTGTAAGGTCGTGCTTGCCGCGCGGCGCATCGAGCGCTTGCGGAATCTCGCCGCGAAAATCCAGGATGCGGGCGGAGAAGCGATTGCCGTGCCAGTGGACATCGTCAACCCGGACGACGTGGACAACATGGTGCAGACCGCGCTCGACCA
>DYNZ01000273.1 GCA_020720805.1 Leptospira biflexa
CTGTCACCCGCGACACTCGTGCATCCGTGCACATCGCATTAACAGTTGCAGGATACCCTGACTGCATGGCGTTGCCTTGCAGTCGGGTAATGCCAGGTCGTGGTATTACCAACGACCTTTAGGCACAAAGTCCATTGCAAACAGTAAATACTGGCTAAAGGGTGCGTCGACATCGCTGGCATTGCCTTGCGATATCCGAAAACCAAAATGCCTTTAGTATAGATAGAAGATTTCAGGCCAGCCAGGATTTATCATTTGCGGGGTCTGTTTTTTTGCTTTGAGTCTGGTTGGCCATTAGCAGATCACAGCGTTTGCCAGAAGATTGGTATAAGATTAATTCAGGGGGATAGGAGTGGGATAGAAATCCAAAAAAGTTGCAGCCGTAGGGGAGTCCTTTTTGCCCGGTCAAGTAAAAATGGGGGCATTGGCGGCAGCTTTTGTACATGAGTTGAAAATCTCCCTTAAAAAAAAAGGTTTAACGAAGGCTAATATATTCCAGTTGACGCTGCGCTGTGTCCAATATGGCAATCGTGGGATCTTCGGTACGATGCAAAGCTCCGGGATTAATGACCCAGACATGATTTTTATGAAAATTTTCCCGTAGATGTGTGTGACCTTTTATGATAATCGATACATTTTGGTCGCAGCAGACATCCCTGTATTTGGGAACCTGCTCAGCGTAGCCATGAAAGAGAAAGATGGCACTGTTTTGATGCACGATATAGTGCTGGTAGGCAGGTGTGGGAAAACCCAGACGCTGGCACCTCGGAACCAGAAGCTGAGGGTCATCACCATTGCCAAAAGCAAGGTAGAGCTGCATTCCGTCAAATAAGTTGAGTATATCGGTACGAATGACATCGCCCGCATGCAGAACGGTGCGAATGTCAAGGTTGCGAAATATGGTTACAGCATGACGCGTTAGCTCATTTTCATTATGCGTATCCGCGATGAGTCCGAGAAACCGCTCTTGGTTAGAGATAAAACTGCAATTTTGCATACAAACCTATCATGATGAATTCACCTATAAACCGAATTCCTGGTAATTACGTCCAAGTATAAAATATATCTCTTTCCAGTTTTCGTGGTAACAATTATTCGCTCTTTGGGATAATTTCTCTGGGGAAAATGGTTTGACAGGCAGGGGAACCCTGAAAAAGATAGCCTTCTTCTGCTAAGGAGAGGTGGCCGAGTGGTTTAAGGCAGCGGTCTTGAAAACCGCCGTGCGGAAACGTACCGTGGGTTCGAATCCCACCCTCTCCGCCAAGTTTCACTTTTTGTGAAATCGTAAGAAACAGCTTCGGCGCAAAGCGCCTCGGCATGATATTTTTCCGCTATTTTGAAGGCATTTTTGAAATCGCACGCCAGCGTGCGGTCGGCAATGCGGAAGTTCGAACCAATCTTTTTAAGAAAATCCCGAATCCTTTCGGGATTTTCTTGTTGAGCGTATTTTTCGGCTTGGTTGGCGTCTTTTAGAAAGGCAATGGCAAGTTCGAACCGATTATTGCTCTTTCGCCCAAAAGCGGATATTTTTTCTTCCAAATCTTTTTTAGCGAGAATGAGCTTTAACTGGAACTCTTACTATTTGATCATCCTCTTTTAGCTTATTTTCTTCCC
>DYNZ01000274.1 GCA_020720805.1 Leptospira biflexa
CGTAGGTGCGCACTGTGTACTCGCCCAGGGTTTCATCTATGCGCATTGGGCCTTCACCGGTGAGAAGCCATTGTTCGCTGACCGAAAACGCATTGCCGATGAGCGCAATCTTCCCCGCCGAGACCTTTGTTGTCCCTTTTTTTATGTCAGTGAGGAAACTTGCGGACATCCCTGCTTTTTTTGCAAAAGCAGATTGATTAAGCCCGTGTTTTTTCATGAGTATCAAAATTCTGTCGAAAATATTTTCGCTCATCTTATTTTTCTCCTTGACTCTATTTCGATGATCGAATATTTTAAGATCATCGAAAGCAGCAAATTGTAACTAAATATACACTGAGCCACAATGGAGGTCAAGGGATGCACCCCACTGTTACAAAATTAAGGAAGGAAAAGAGAATCTCGCTCGCTACGTGGGCGAAGAAAAATGGTTTTAGTCATGCGTACTGCTCGATGGTCATTAACGGCAGGCGGGGATTGATGGATTTTGGCAAATCGCTGGAGATCGTAACGGCACTGAAAAGTATCGGGGTATGGGTCGAGGCAAAGGAAGAAAAACGAGCGAGCGAAATAACAGACCAGACACCACCTGACTACCTCAAGGCTCGGGTCGAGGCAGTCAACAGGGCAAAGGATGAGACGGTAAGTAAAGCGGTAGCGCTTACTTTGACACTTGCCAGGATGGAAGAGGCTATGGGCGAAGAATCTTTCAGAGAATGGTTACAGACCGACGATGGGCGTGAGGCATGGGCCGCAAAAGCAGAGATGGAGCGTTTCGTTATGAATCAAAGTGGGGCGGAAAATGAATGAGACAACAGGCGGTCTGCCAATGATCGGCTTTAGCTACGATGGCATTGAAACCAAAATGGTTGTGGCCCTCAAGGAATCAGCACGACGAATCAAGAGCAATATCAATATTGCCTCCGCGAGCTTCATCGAAGTCGGACACGACCTCATAACAGTAAAAGAGCAGATAGGGCACGGGCGATTTACCGGATGGATAGAGCTTGAGTTTGGAATGAACGACCGCGCTGCGCGCAGGATAATGTCGATTGCCAGGACTTTCAAAACGGACAAATTGTCCGATTTGAAGTTTCCCCAACAAGTTCTCCTCGAACTCTCCAAAGCCGATGATCCACAAGAAGCACTGGCCGAGGCCAACGAGCGCAAGGAATCCGGTGAGACCCTCACAGCAAAGCAAGCCAAGGAGATAGCCGAGCTGCAACGGCTGGTGGCGGAGGAAAAAGCGAAAAGAGAGGCCCAGCAGCCAAGCATTGACCGGCTTATCCCAGAGCTGGAACGGCTTCACCGGTTTGGCGAAATCCCTGAAGCGACCGCCCTGGAGTTCTCCAAGCTGGACGAATCCGTACAACGGCTGGTGGTACTGCCTAAATTCCAGGACGTAAAACGCTTACGGCAGGACATTGAGAAGCTGAGCGCCGAGAAGAACAGGGCCTTGGAGAAAGAGAGCAAGGCCCGTGAGGAATCCGAGGCATTGAAGCATGACCTGACCAGTGCCATTGAATCAGGCACCGAGGAACTGCTCAAGCGCAAAGATGAAGAGATTGCCAGAAAAGAGCTGGAGTTGAACCAGCTCAAGATTGATATGCGGGACA
>DYNZ01000275.1 GCA_020720805.1 Leptospira biflexa
AATTTTTGATAACGCCCCACAATAAGTTTAGGTGAGCCAATCGCCAGTTTTTCGCCCGCATCCATCAATACTGCGCGATCACAGAGCTCAACGATGGCGCCTCCAGAATGAGAGACAAACAAGATGGTTGCGCCACTGGCGCGAATAGCTTCAATACGGGAAAAACATTTCCGTTGGAATAATTCATCCCCCACCGAAAGCGCTTCATCAATGATCAAAATTTCAGGATCAACATTAATGGCAACCGCAAACGCTAATCGAACCATCATCCCGCTGGAATAGGACTTTACTGGTTGACCGATAAAGTCGCCAATATCAGCAAAGGCAACAATACTGTCAAAACGGGCATCAATTTCTTCATTGCTTAAACCCAGAACAGCAGCGTTCATGAAAACATTTTCACGACCGGTAAATTCAGGATTAAAGCCTGCACCCAGTTCAAGTAAGGCGGCAATGCGACCATGCGTTTGAATTTCGCCGCCAGTGGGGGTAAGCGTGCCGCAGATCATCTGTAACAATGTGGACTTGCCACTCCCATTTCGACCAATGATGCCGACTGTTTCACCCTTATTGATTGCAAAAGAAACATCTTTGACCGCCCAGAATTCACGATAGTACTGTCTGGGCAAGTCTCCGGCGATTCTCCTGAATCGTGGTAACACAAATTGTTTCAGCCTGTCTCGCGGTGCATCGTAAATTTGGTAGCACTTGCTGAGATTTTGAACTCGAATGGCGATTTCAGAGGACATCGGCAAACCCCTTTCTGGTTTTCTGAAACCAGGCATAGCCCAGCCAGGCAACTACAGTGGCAACCAAGGAATAAACGCCAAGCCCCATCCAATCCGGTAAATGCCCCCATATCAGCACCTCTCGTGCTTGTTCGATGATAAATGTGAGAGGATTGGCCATGATAAATGGTCGAAATCTTTCCGGCACCGCCGTAACGGGATAAAACACAGGAGAGAGAAACATCAATACGGTGGTGATAATACTAATGGTTTGTCCAACATCGCGTAAAAATACCCCTAACGATGCAAGCATCCAGGATAAACCAAGCGAAAGAATAATTATGGGTAACAGTACAAATGGAATAAAAAGAACAGTCCACGGTAAAAAACCATTGAAAAAAAGAATGGCTATCAACAAGACAACAAGGCTGACAAGACTGTGAAACAAGGTCGTACCCATAGCAATGACAGGAAGAACCTCAAGCGGAAACACCACCTTCTTGACATAATTGACATTGGATAAAATCAATCCAGGGGCACGATTGATCATCTCGCTAAAAAGATTTAACACAATCAGGCCAACGAAAAGAAGCACTGCGAATTGAGTCTTGCTTTCATCACCACCAATATCCCCCCAGCGAGCTTTGAAAATTTCTGAAAAAACAAACGAATAGACTGTCAGCATGAGCACCGGGTTAAAAAAAGACCACGCCAACCCCATAATTGATCCTTTATAGCGGCCAACAACTTCCCGTTTAGTCATTTTCGCAATGAGTTTTCGATTACGCCACAGGCTAAAAGTTAAAGCAAACAGCGAAGTCGGCGGACGAACATGCGGGTTGATGCCTTCAGTAAAATGGGGTGGAGAGGGTAGGGGGGATG
>DYNZ01000276.1 GCA_020720805.1 Leptospira biflexa
AGCAAATGTCCCTGTCGCTCCAGAATCTGCGTTCAAATTAAATGTGCAACCTCCTGTGCCTGAACAGATTGACGCTGAACCAGAGCCTGGGCTCCAGCCAACCCATGTTGAGCCTGTCTGAGCCTGACCTTGTAACGTTATGCTTGTTCCTGAATTCGCCGCGCATGTTCCTGTATTGCCTGCCCAGTTAAGTGTGCAGCCTGTAGAGGTAATATCGCCTGAACCGGCGCCTGCTTTAGTTATTGTGAGGGTATAACTCTCTATTAATTTTGCAAAAACAGCATCTATTCCTGTCTGATCTCCCTGAATTTGATTCTGCAAAGGAAAATCTGTTGAATATGTGTATCCTGTAATATAAATGTTCTTTGAATTATCCACTGCTATTCCAAAAATATCATCATCATTAGAACCACCAATATAGGTGGAAAAAACAAAGCTGGTTCCATCAGGATTTATCGTTGTCACAAAGCCGTCACCTTCAAAGCTACCGCCTGCAAAAGCAGACTGAATTGGGCGTTGCATCGGAAAATCCGTTGATTTTGTATAGCCTGTGATGTATGCGTTTCCCAGAGAATCAACCGCAATGCCATTGCCAGTATCAGAACCATTTCCGCCAAGATAGGTTGAATAAATCAATGTATTTGATAAAAGATTGATTTTTGTGACAAAGGCATTAAAATCAGGTTGGTCGCCCTGAAGAGGATTAGCTGTTGTCGGAAAGTCAGATGAGCCTGTGGAACCTGTCACATATACATATCCCGAAGAATCCACCGCTATGCCCTTACCTTTATCATTCTCACTTCCACCTATATAGGAAGAGTAAAGAAACGCTCCTGTTGATCCTATTTCGACAATAAAAGCATCGATGTTTCCTGAAAAAGATGATTGATAAGGATTTGCGGACACAGGAAAATCAGTTGAGTTAGTATATCCTGTGATGTATGCATTTTCTGATGAATCAACCGCTATAGCATTGCCTTGTTCCCATGAACTACCTCCGAAATAGGTTGAATAAACAACACTGCCTGAAGGATTAAACTTGGTGATAAAAACATCATCATTACCGGCATATATGGATTGCAATGCGTTAGAAACAGGGAAATTGGTTGAATATGTATGTCCTGTCACATACGCGTTTCCTGATGTGTCAACCGCTATGGAAAATCCATGATCAACGCCTGATCCACCAAGGTAGGTTGAGTAAACAATGCCATTTCCTGCTGCATTTATTTTGGTGACGAAAACATCCGCGCCTTCCCCAGCCAAGGTCGACTGATAAGCATTTAATATCGGAAAATCATTGGATGTTGTAAATCCAGTAAGATAAACATTTTCTGATGCATCCACTGCCACATCCACTGCAGTATCGTGCCCGCTGCCACCAAGATAGGTTGCATAAACCATGCTGCCTGCGGCATTTATCTTTACAACAAAACCATCTCTTGAGGCCTGATCAGTGTAAATAGGATTAAGGGTAGGAAAATCAGTTGAGTTAGTATATCCTGTGATATAAGCGTTTTCTGAAGCGTCAACAGCTATGCCGTTTGTTGCATAATCATTGCTGCTGCCGCCAAGGTATGTGGACTGCAAAAGCGGATCAATGACCA
>DYNZ01000277.1 GCA_020720805.1 Leptospira biflexa
CTGATGAAAAACAACAGTATAGCTAATATCAGGCTGCTCTGTGATATTACGCTCCTCTTTATAAATAATTCGTCGATAGGCCGCTTGAAGTGTCATTTTTTGCAAATCCCCGATCTCCTTATTCGCAGATTTGCGGAGTTCCAGAGCCTCGGCTATTGTCATCTCTTCTCCCTCCAGAATCAATGTTTTGACAAAATTGACCTGTTGTAACGCTGTGTTAAGTTTTCGTTCTTTGAATTCAAGCTTTTTGATCTCCTCTCGGATATTCGCCGGAACAAAATCAGTCACAGGCTCCCATCTCTCATGGTCAGGGCTGCGAAAAGGATTTCTACGATTTTCCGGCAAAATTTCTTTAAGTGAAGCAATCCGGGCCTGATACTCGGCACGAAGTTCTAATCCCTCGTATAAAAAAAGATTTCCATTGTTGTCTGGCACGACATTTCTCCTCTAATGACTTTTTTCTATAGACTGGTTATAAATATTTTGATGTCTTGCTTTATCGCTCACTGGATGTATCTTCAAGCATATTGCCAGTATACGGTGTTGGAAAAATTGAGCAACAACTTCCCCTATTGGTAAGCTGCCATTCCCATAGAGCCTTGGTAAAAGTTTGGCGGGTATATTCAAATAAAACCTTACCCTGGAGTCATTATGCGTTTTTTCTTCAGAAAAAAAGACGAGCCGAAGTCGACATCTCATTGCCGGACGGAAATGATCACTATGACGGGCCGTGATTTTTCGGATCTGGATGGCGAAAAAGCCGCCCTTAAATTCTGGATTCCAGAGGCGATAGAGGCAATAATGGACGAGTTGTCCAGTAAATATGACACCAGCGAGTCAGACTGTTATCGTCAGATGTTGTTTGTTCATCTCTATGGGCGATACGATTTGATGGGGTTACTCGAACGGCAAGATCACCGTTTTGCATTGAATGCTATCCCTTTGTATTCGATAGCCGCTTCTGCAACAACAGCTGATACTGAACCGACACACATGGAAAAAAGCATTGCGGATGTCAAGGTCTGGGTACCATTGAAGATGAAGGAAGATCTGCAGCTTCTGGCCAGAAGAAAAGGGGTCAAACTCTCACAGTATGTGCGTTCTGTGGTTATGGAGCAAACCTTGGGACATATTCCCTATAATGAAGCACTTGCTGATCCCGCTACACGACCACCAGAATCCTCCGATGAAGGCAATGATTCGGAGTAACAACGGGAAAAGTCGCATTTTGCCTTTCCCAATTACTTAATCCAAGCAATTAGCTTCTGAATTTCCTGCCCTGTTTTCGACATAAGCTCCCCACGAATCTTCACTAATATCCTTAAATGCATTTTGTATGAGAGTCACCATTCTTTTGTCGGTTTGTAAAACTTTAATGGCCTTCTTGATCGCTCGGGTAGCATGACGATTAAATTTTTTGCCAAGGCCAGACTGGATCAACATAGACATAAACGCAGGGACAATAATTTTCTCCGCTTCCCCCGTATCATGCGGTCCTGCGATCATTCGCAGGACAGACAGAACTCGCTCAGGCAGATCGCAAGCCAGAAGGTCGTTGAAACTTTCAAGCTGCGGAACAAGCAGGGAAGACATGGTATAAAA
>DYNZ01000278.1 GCA_020720805.1 Leptospira biflexa
CCACACATTAGGGGATGAAAAAATGAAAAAGGTTCTCTCTGTCCTGCTTTGTATTGCATTTTTTGTTGTGTTGGCAATTATCTTGATCAATGCAAAAGACGAAACGCTTAATCCAGAAATTCTGCCACTGTTAACCAAGGAGAGTAAGCCAACAAACAACAATGCATATTATATGTTGCTTGGCTTTCCAGCTCCTGCAAAGCAAGATCCTGAGCACTACGGTCGGCAGCAGGTCGACGCATATGAAGCCGGTGAAGAAATTCAAACAATGAACGGCCCATGGGTGCAGGATGGCAATAATATACTTTGCAAAGGGCCTGAAACAGATTGCTTCCAAAGTTACATCGCAAAGAAGCAGGATGTTTCTCAGGTAATTTCAGACAATCGAGCATGGCTTCAACGTTATCGAGAGCTTATTAGGTACACGGATTACCAGAGAATCGTTAAGCCTTCGCTTACTGGCCCCATGATTCAGGTTGCAGCTCTGCGTGATAGCCACAGGTTATTGCAGGCCCAGATTGTTTTGGATCCTGTCATTATGCGTGATCTGCTATCTCAGGATATTGCATTCTGGCGCATGATCCTCGGAAAAGAAACGGATCTTGTTACCAAGATGCTTGCGGTCAGCATGACCAAGTCCTCTTATTCTCTGTTGCAATATATACTGACAAAACACCCTGAACTTCAACCTGCTTTTGTAGATGAACTTACGCCACTGAGTGAGGCTGAAAAATCAGCCGTCAATTTTCTATGGGACGAATTTGTCAGCCTGGCAAATCACCTGTTGAAGACTGGTTATTACCCAGGTCAAAATATGTCCGGCGTATTTGACAAAATTGTTTATTCTCGTGCAGGTATGTATTTTTACAAAAAAAATGCGACTGTGAATCAGGTGTATAGAATTCATCGTCGAGTGTTGGCTGCAATACCGCAGGGTATTCCAGCGATAGAACAAGTATATGTTGAAGAAACTGAGGGGATGCTAAAGAGATGGAACATGCTCTACAATCCACACGGGAAGGTACTGATATCCATGGCTTTCGCAAATCCTTCTACTGCTGAATATATACAGAGGATGGATTCTTTAGATCAGCAGATAACAAAAATAGCTGCTCAAACGAGGTGAAAAATGCAAATCAATGGAGTGATCGTTGGCTATGATCCAGGAGGAAATAATAAACATGGTTTGGCGTTTTTAGGGGTTAGAAACTCGATCCCTGAAAAGATAGAAATATTTACTGAAGATGATGTCGAGTCTGTAATCAATAGAATAATGAAATTCCAGAATCTTATTGGGTTGGGTGTTGACACCTTGTCATGCTGGGCAACTGGTAAATCTGGCTGGCGACCTGCTGATTTGTGGCTAAAACATAAATACCCCCCTGTGCATCTCAGCGTAATGAGCCCCAACCGTCTTTCAGGCTCCATGGGCTTGAACGGCATGTCCGTGTTGCTCGAAATTTCAAATCTTTCACCAAAAATGGTTTTGTCAGAAACCCATCCAAAAGTTTTATACTATGCTTTGACCCAGAAGAAATATGATTATGATAACGACCATATTGAAATGGATGGCTATCTTTCAAAAGAAATTGGCCTACC
>DYNZ01000279.1 GCA_020720805.1 Leptospira biflexa
CAGGAAGAATCAAGGCGTAACTCTTGGCATTCTAAGTTCGGCTACCGGTGTAGGGGCCAGTACAATATCGAAATACGAGAACCGTCGGGCCAAATATATCCCTTACCTGAATGACCTTTGCAAGATTGCCGAACACTTAGATGACATCACCATTCTTACCGATCTTTGTTGTTCCTGCCCCGTCAGGAAGGTTATCATTTCAAAACAATTCCCCGACCTGAAAAGCCCCCAGCACGATTTATCTCTTATTGCTAATAGATTACGCGAAGAGATGGTTGAGACCATTAGTACCATTAACCACCTTTCTGAACAGTTTCCCGAAACAAACCTTAAAGCTCTGCAAAATCACAAGGAAGACGTTCTTGCCAACATGGAGCAGGTTATCGAGACCAAACGACGCATAGACATTCTTTTATTTGAGCTGATTTTATCAGGAATTTTCACACCAATCGACCTACAAAAGGCAAAACATGGCAGGCAACAAGAAGAATGTGCCACTAATAACTTCAACCGACATAGCGATGCCAGATGAATAGCGAGCATGAGATACTGATTCGTCTGGATCGTATTGAGCAAGCACTGACAAACTTAGCCAAAATGTCACTGCCAAAAGTTGACAACCAGGCTGATCGCTTAATCAGGCTGGCCCGCATTGATCGAGATGCGGCAATAGCATCTGCAAAATCAGCATCACGTCAAGATACCTTATTAAGACAAAAGCTGAAGAAAGAGAAAAATAATGCAACTGCAACCAGCTTCCAGACCAGGTCATGACACGACGACATCCATAAGCCTGTTGATTTAATCTCTTTTTGAAAAAAATCAAAAAATAAATCCCTGTAATTTCGTTGTTTAATTTTTGAAAAATGCGAAAAATCGACTTAATCAACAGACTCATCCATGGGCATATCTATGAATCCAGATAAACAAATCTTCTGATCTGGATGAATCAGTCATTGCCGAGGCATTGTCCGCACTAACGAATCGGCAGAGGCTGGTTTCCAAGTGGATTCTTTCACAACCAGAACCCGTCAGCTTTTACACGATTGCCAATCATTTTGGGATACATACTCAAACTGTCAGGGATATTTTGCCTATTACTATCAAGAGAATAGAGATCTATGGACATCAGAGAATATGCAAAGAGTTCTAAGATTTCCATTAAAACGCTACTCTGGATGGAGAAAATAAAAATTGTCAGTGATCCACTTATTGATAATGAGCGGATTGGGTTGGAATTGATCGAAAAGGTTTGGGGGCGGCATGACTTTATCCGTCCGCAACTTCGTCAAAAAAACATAACATACAGAAAAGCACTCATTACCACCTGTGCCCTGAATACAAAATGGGAACGATATGCATATCCCAGATTCATGAATATGGAACCAGGCCAATGGCTTTTAATGAAGAACCTGATATCAGAAATTGAAATAACCTTCCGGTTCAAGTTATCAGATTCTCAAATCATACAACTTTATCGGGTGCGAAAAAGAGCACATAGAACCAAAGAAAGGCAAGCTCAAAATCTTCAAAATGCAGACCTCGTCAACACACACCTGAATGATGCAATTTTTTTGGACATAAGGAA
>DYNZ01000280.1 GCA_020720805.1 Leptospira biflexa
AGCATATCCAATCCGATGCGTCAAATATGTCTGCATACCCAACAGGGGACAGCCACCCAAACCAGACAGGAAATATCAAGGCGACATCTGAGTTTGTCCCTCTTCTTAATTATTTTTATAATACATGGGGCGGCGGCGGAACAACTCCTCCACCTCCGCCTACTTCAGGTTCTACTCTTACTGTTCAAAAATCAGGAAACGGAGCTGGCAGCATAACCTGCGGCTACGGATATATTAATTGCGGTGAGTCATGCTCCAGTCAAAGCCACCAGTATCCTTCTTCCACTGTGGTGACATTAACAGCGGCGCAGATTGAAGGCTCAACATTTTTTGCAGGCTGGCAAGGTGATTGCAGTTCATGCTGGTTAAATACGAGTTGCCAAGTGACACTTGATTCAAACAAAACCTGCGTCTGCATATTTAACCAGAACGCATCAATGCTTTTTTATTATAATCTTACTCAGGGATTTTTTCAGTCAATAAGAAATCTTTTAACCGGACAGCATTAAATGCTTAAAAAAATTTTAACTTTTGTTTTTTTTCTGCTTTTTGGCTCTTTTTCAGGTTATGCCCAGACAGGAATACCTGTTTCCCAGATGGCAAGCTGTGATACACAGATCTCTGATTTTCTTAAAAAATATGATATCCCAGGAGCTACATTTGCCCTTGCAAAAGATGGAAAACTTGTATATCTGAGGGCTTTTGGTTATGCTAATATTGGCAGGACAGAACCAACACAGCCCTACCATTTATTCAGGATTGCAAGTGTGTCAAAGCCAATAACTGCCATTGCAATAATGAAATTAGTTGAAAACGGACAATTATCATTATCTGACAAGGTATTTGGCGCTGGTGGAATTCTTGCAAATCATCCTGTTTTATCAAAGGCAACTATCACTGATGCAAGAATTTATAATATAACCGTTCAAAATTTATTGGAACACTCCGCAGGCTGGGATAGTAATACCATCTGTGCTCCGGATCCTACCACGCCATATTCGTTTCAGTTCACTTATTGCGATCCTATTTCTTTTCCCTTACATGTCACGCAAACCAACGGGACAACAAACCCTGCGACAGAAGAGGACATGATCTATTTTCTCCTTGAAAAAGGCTTAAACTTTGCTCCAAATTCAAGATATGTCTATTCGAATGTTGGCTTTCTGGCGCTTGGAGAAATAATTGAGACTATTTCAGATGTATCATGTGAAAATTATGTAAAAAATAATGTCCTTTCACCTCTTGGTATTTGCGATATGCATATTGGAAAAAATCTTTTACAGGATAAACAGGAAAGAGAAGGAGAATATATTGGAAACGGATATACCACATTATCTTGTTATGGAACAGGAGAATATGTTTCCTGGGAGTATGGCGGATACAGTGTTGAGATAATGGATGCCCACGGAGGATGGATTGCAACCGCAAGAGATCTGGTAAGACTTCTTGTTTCTGTTGATGGATTTTCAACCAAGCCTGATATATTAAATGCCTCAACAATTTCCCAGATGGTTGCTCCTTCTCTAAACAATACCTATTATGCAAAAGGATGGTCAGTAAATACCTATAATAACTGGTGGC
>DYNZ01000281.1 GCA_020720805.1 Leptospira biflexa
TTGTGCCCGAATTAAATAGGCAATAATCCAGGATAAACATTGCAATCAATGTGGAGAACCCGCGCTGCCGATCTTTTAAAATGATGTTCATATACCACATATTATCCCAAAACTGACGCTGCGATTCGTTGCGGACAAATTTAATCGTTTCGCCTGATTTTGACTCAATGTGATACAGATTGTCAATCCGCCACTCACGGTCGCCGAGCCTGGCTTTTATGTCAGCTATCGCTTGCACCTCTGATTGCGTCATTTTTTTGGCAACCCTTTTGTCGTGCCGTCTATCACTCGCAGAATCTCAGTGAATGACAACTGGATAGGCCCGCCCCCTTCCCCCGTAATCTGTTTTGGCAGTACTTTGGCAATCAGTGAGCAAAACGCGGAGCTATTTTCTTTCGCCACTCCAACAAGATAGTCAACCCCCCCAGCTTCGCCGAGCGCCTGACAGATCATTTGGCGCAACTGTTCCGTGCTCAGATTCGTCGAGCCTTTCTTGCGCCCCGGCGCTAATTTATTCCCTTTCTCAAACATATAAATAGGATTGATAGAAAATGATAGAAAAAATATGTCCATAGAATTGTGTCATCATCCTGACTTAATCCTTACTTGCAAAAAAAGTCAAGGAAAAAGCGTGTCAAAGTTTTGACACGCCATCTTTTTTTTAAATCACCAAGGAAAAGTTGCTTTTTACCCTTGACTCTATTCCCCAATGGTGTATAGTTGAATCATAGATGGATTGAGGCAACAACGCCGATTGTAAAAAAAAACAAGAAGGAGAAAAAAAATGAAATACTTTACCGGAATAAAAACGCTGGAAGAGCTTAAAGAAAAATACCGCAACCTTTGCAAACAGCACCACCCAGACTTGGGCGGCGACGTCGCAACCATGCAGGCTATCAACGCCGAGTATGACCATCTTCTTAAAATCGGTTCCTTTTGCCAAGATAAAGAGGCGGAAATAAATGAGATTTTTGCCCGTGAAATAATCGAAAAAACGATTTGCCTTGAGGGGTTGATTGTCGAATTGTGCGGACGCTGGATATGGTTTACCGGCGCAACCTATCAGCATAAGGACATATTGAAATCTATCGGCTGTTTCTTTTCCCGCAAAAAAACCGCATGGTACTGGCACGCAGCCGATGAAAAAAGAAGCCGATCAAAAGGAAAACCGCTTGAAGAAATACGCGAAATATACGGATCAAAGATTTTTCCCCCCGGAAAATCACAAATAAAAAGCGCACTACTGTGTTAAAAAGAATAACAAGCCTACATTAAAAAAACAATAGCAGCCCCGGAGCCTGTGCTAACAGGAATCGGGGCTTAAAATCAAAATCAAAAAAAAGGGGGTCCACCATGAAAATATCAACCGGACTGAAACTGGCCTGCATTTTTTTTCTGTACCTGGCCGTCGAGTACATTGAGAGGATTTTGTAATGATTAAGAAATACGAGCGGTGCCAAGCCAACTACGACGCGCAGCTTCCACCGGGCTACGAGGACTTACCGGCAGGCGACGAGGATGATCCGGTGCTGTCCGCCTCCAGGATTTTCAAATCTGGCCGAATCCAGCTCGGACTGACC
>DYNZ01000096.1 GCA_020720805.1 Leptospira biflexa
ACAAAGCTCAGCACGAGCCGCCATAACCGCGTCCTTATCGACCTTGGGTCAGCTCCAAAAATCTAACACTAGTCCATCCGTGGACGTCGGTCGCTCCTGTGACTTCCTGTCACCCGCGACACTCGTGCATCCGTGCACATCGCATGAACAGTTGCGGGATACCCTGACAGCATGGCGTTGCCTTGCGTCGGGTAATGCCAGGTCGTGGTATTTATTCAACGTCCTTTTGGTACAAAGTCCATTGCAAACAGTATATCGTTGTATCCTGAGCAGGTACTCCATTATCCGGTTGGCCCCCAACCATCTTTTGATCTCCGGTGGACCATTTTGAACAGTGGGGGCAGAAGATAATTTTTTCGTAAAAAACAATAGCGCTGATGTTCGTTCCATAGAACTCCTCATTCTCTGCTATGATTTCTGCATCTTTGCTGAGGCAGAGTGGACAAGGAATTTCGGATCTCCTTCTCATCTGGCGGACTAACGGTGAAGGTGAAGGGTTGGAGTCTGAAATGGATGCCAGACTCCACTCTTGAAAACTGGTTATCCTTGCATGAAGTTCCATAAAGTCAGTTCATACTATTTTGTGGAAAATAATGACAATGATTACGGTTTGGAGTTCTCCATCTGTTTTAAATACTTTTCCTCAATCATCTTACGAAGTTTCTCTTCAGAGATTCCTTCTGTATCCTGATAGCGCTGATTGATAGAACGGTATTCCCAGTGATCCCATTTTTCCTTGGGACACGATGGCGCCCCAAAACCGGGAAGGTAGTAACCGCCAATTACCTTGCCAGGAGGACAAAATTTTGTGGGCCAGCCGTTACACACGCCACAGAAGGCACCTGATTGGACTCCAGGCTCCATGTTCGGAAAATTCTTAATTGGATCATTACGCAGGGCGTCTACCATATATTGACCCCAAAGTGGAGCTACAATATTTCCTCCTGATCCGCCTGCGCCAAGCGAGAGCGAGCGGTCATCGTAACCAAACCAGAACACCGTCGTCAAATTGGGGGTAAAACCGGCAAACCAGGCATCAGACCAGTTGGAAGTGGTACCTGTCTTTCCGGCAGCCGGACGTTTGAATCCACCCTTGACACGAACCTGACCGCCTGTTCCATAATTTACCACTCCCTGGAGTAGATCCAGGACAATCCAGTTAAGAGCCTTTGGCAGAATCTGAATAGAACCGTCTTTTTCCTTAATGGCTAAAATGGTCCGCACTTCTGTTTCCTGGTTAACGATCTCATTATCGTCCCGATCTGTGATAAACCGGATGGCAAAGGGGATGACCTCCTTTCCTTCATTGGCAAACACGGAAAATGCCGTGGCCATTTCATAGGGAGTTACCTCTGAGCTTCCGAGAGCCAGAGATGGATTCGGGTCAAACCGTGAATGGGGGATTTTGAGAAGTTTGGAAGAGATATCGATGATGCGGTCAGGACCCACTCTATCATAAATGCGCACGGAGATGACATTGAGCGATTTTGCCAAAGCCTGGCGCAGGCTCACCGGACCAAGGTTGTGCTGCTCGTAGTTTTCCGGCGTCCAGGTTCCGCCATCCGCTGTGACATGGGTGAATGGGGCGTCGAGCTCTACAGAACCGGTGGAATAGATGCGGGAATCGATGGCAGCCGTATAGACAAAGGGTTTGAAAGCGGAACCGGGCTGTCTCCGCGCCTGAATGGCACGGTTAAACTGATTCGTAGAGGAGAAAGGGGTACCGCCCACCATCATGGATATGTAACCGGTGGAGGGGTCTACGCTGATGCCTGCGCCCTGGACATGGAGGTTTTTGTGAAATCCGCTGGTGTCGCGACGGAACCCATCCAGAGCCAGGGAGGCGTTTCCGCCTGAGGAAAAGAGAAATCCAATGTCCATGGCATCCACGATCGCCTCTTCCAGGGCATGCCGGAATATGCTTTTCTCTGTTTTGCGTACATCCAGACTCGGAAGGGCAAATAGAGAGCGAAATGTCTCGTACATTCCAAAAAGCGAATAATCCACACCGACTTTGGAGTAGCGGTTCATGATTTTTGCAGTTTTGTCAAAGCGCTCCATATTGCTCCACAGATGCTGCTGGGCTGCGCGCTGACGGTTCAGGTCAAGGGTGGTGTAAACCTTAAAACCCTCATTATATACCTTGTCTTCGCCAAAGCGGGCAATCAGGATCTGGCGTACATATTCTGTAAAATAGGGAGTCTTATCTATTTTTTGCCCAAAGGCGGTCTCCGAGGGAGCGCGGTCACGGATTTCGCGTAGATAGACTGGCCAGAACTCAGAAAACTCTTTGTCTGCCTTCTCTTTGGTGATAAAGCCGTTCTCCACCATCAGGCGCATAACCACTCGGTTGCGGTTAAAGCAGTTGTGGGTATTGCGGATAGGAGAGAAGGAGTGCGGCGATTTGGGTAATGATGCCAGAATACCGCTCTCGACAACATTCAGATCCTGAATCTCTTTTCTGAAGTAGAAGCGGGCTGCACTTTTAATTCCGTAAGCTCCATGTCCGAAATAGATCTGGTTAAAGTACATCTCCAGGATCTCTTGCTTCGAAAACTCCTTTTCGATCTGGAGAGCGTAAACTGCCTCTGTAAGTTTACGCATAAAGGTCTTCTCTCCTTCGGTAAAAAGACCTTTTGCCAATTGTTGGGTGAGGGTAGATCCGCCCTCGACAATTTTCATCGCAATCGTATTTTTGAAAGCGGCTCGTAAAATCGCTTCAAAATCGATGCCAAAATGGTTAAAAAAGTTATTATCCTCGACCGCCAAAAACGCCTGGTACACATGTTTTGGAATCTCTGCAAAGGTGACCAGCTCACGTTTCTCCCGAAAGAGTTCGGAGATTAACTCGCCATGGATGTCATAGAGCCTGGTAGGTACCTTGGGCTGGTAGGCGATCAGTTTTTTTAAGGCTGTCTTGTTTTTTACTTCGGAGATGATAAACCCCATCAACAACCCGCCAAATAGACCTGCCAGGATAATGGCAGTCAGCACAAGACGCTCCCAGAGGATAATCTTCCCTCGTTTGCGTGCTAATAATTGGTCAATTTGGGACTCCTGATGGTGTGAAGGGGTGTGTGTGCTTACTTGATCCTGATCCATAGTGTACTATATTTCAATCTTCCAAGTGGTGGTTTTCGTGGCAAATTGTCGCTGTCTCTTTTCGCTGACAAGTAATTATTCAGTACTATTGGCTTCCGTATCTGATTTCCCCATCCGTTTTACTACAGGAGTAGGAGAACAGTATAAAAAGCAGTTGTCACAAAAGAGGCGATTGTCAGTGATAGCTCGGTAAAAAAATAGGTATTCCAAGGATTCGCCAACCCTTTGGTTAAGGAGAGAGAGATGATTGATAGATACAGCCGTCCGGAGATGACCAAGTTATGGTCATTAGAGAATAAATTCAAAGCCTGGTTAGATATTGAGATTCTCGCCTGTGAAGCTCAGGCAGAATTGGGTGTGGTGCCTGCTGCTGATCTAGCGCAGATCAAATCCAAGGCTGCCTTTGAAGTGGAGCGAATTCTGGAAATTGAGGCTCAGGTGCATCATGATGTCATTGCATTTCTCACAAACGTCAATGAGCATGTGGGAGAGGCAGGCCGGTTTATCCATTACGGCTTGACCAGCAGCGATATTGGCGACACAGCCCTTTCCATGATCACGGTTCAGGCTCTGGATGTGATCAGCGTTCAGGTTGAACGATTACTGGACGCCCTGCGGGAAAAGTCACGTAAGTACAAATATACACCTTGTATGGGGCGAAGCCATGGGGTTCACGCGGAGCCGACCACCTTTGGTCTCAAAATGGCTCTTTTTTATGAAGCGGTGAAAAGGTCGCAGCTCAGGATTGCGCAGGCGCGCAAGGGAATGGCTGTTGGCAAACTTTCCGGAGCTGTGGGCACTTTTAGCAACCTGGACCCTTTTGTCGAGGAGTATGTCTGCAAGAAGCTCGGTCTGGCGAGCGCACGGATCGCGACTCAGGTGATTCAGCGCGATCGCCACGCGGAGGTGATGTCAGCATTGGCAATTCTCGCATCGACACTGGATCAGCTTGCAGTGGAGATTCGCGCCCTGCAGAAGACGGAGGTCAGGGAAGTTGAAGAGCCCTTCCAAAAAGGTCAGAAGGGTTCATCCGCTATGCCCCATAAACGCAACCCCATTCTATGCGAAAGAATTAGCGGGTTATCGCGGGTTGTTCGCGGCAACCTGCAAGCAGCCCTCGAGGATGTAGCCCTATGGCATGAACGCGATATCTCACATAGCTCTGTAGAACGAGTTATTTTGCCTGATTCCACCATTTTAGTGGATTATATGTTGCACAAAATGGTATTCATCATCGAAAATCTGCATGTCTATCCAGAGAACATGAAGCGGAATATCGAGAGAACCCGCGGTTTGATTTTCAGCCAGAAGCTGTTGTTGAAGATTATTGACAAAGGATTTTCGCGAGAGGATGCCTATCTGATAGTTCAGGATAACGCCATGAAGGTTTGGCAGTACGAAGAGTTCAATCTAATGCAGGAAGCGGCAAAGGACGAGCGATTGTCAGAAAAAATATCTGAATCCGAGTTGGCAGCGATTTTCAATGTCGATCCCTATCTGGAAAAGGTAGATTATCTGTTTCATCGTGCAGGTCTGGACGATTAATTTTCAGTGATAACCCGGTTTCGTCCGCTGCGTTTGGCTGAGTACATCAGTGCATCCGCTTTTTTAATCAAGTCGTTGATATAGCCAGATTTGTACTGACATGCGCCGATACTGACAGTAACGGTATCGGCCATCTGGGGAAAGCGAACGGTTTCTAAATTCTTCCGAAAGCGGTCTGCGGAAAGGAAGGCCTGTTCGCTGTTGGTCTCCGGTAGAATAACCAGAAACTCTTCGCCACCATAACGGCCTATAAGGTCGCACTCGCGGAAATGAAAGCTTAGCTGATTTGCGATGCCAATCAGAACATTATCTCCGGTTTTATGGCCGTAGCGGTCATTAATCAGCTTAAAATGGTCAATATCAAGCAGCAAAATGGATAACGGGCGATTGTAACGGGAGGATTCGCTAACCTCGCGCTCTAACAGCTCGTGGATATGACCATGATTGTACAGACCTGTAAGGCTGTCCCGAACGACAGCTTCATTCAGCCTTTTATTTTTATCTTCGAGCTCGCTTTTCTGCTGCTGCAGTTGAAATTCATGGTAAGAGCGGCTATAGGCATTGCTGATGATGCTACTGATTGTCCTCACAAAGAGGGAGTCAGATTCGGGCCAGCTTCTATTTTCGTTATAAAATTCCAACCTTAAGATAAAACTTAGGCTATCGAGATGCCGAATCGGAACGCATACTGCGGAGTGACGTTCAGGCGGGGAGGTCAATGAGGTAACGTTCCAATTGTCAAAGGTCAGTTCATTGTTTTGCAATCTGGTTAAATGCTTTCTATGAATCAGAGAAATTAAGTGGTTATGGTTTTTCGTGTCTACGCCGGCACTTTTTTCCCAGGAGTAGATGCATTGCAGATTCGCCTGGGAATTGATTTGGAATATGTACAGATGATCCGCGCTAAAAAAATCTCCAATCTGCTTGAGGATGTTTTGCAGCTCCATCGTAAACATGAAGAGATCAATCGTGATGAGACGCGCGGCAAGTCGGGCCAGAATGCGCTCCATGGAGAGCTTGCGATCAAGCTCGACTTGATAGCTTTTGATTTCCGTAATATCCTGCATCACCGTGAGAAACTCCCGGCCTCCCTGGCTCTGGATCCTATCTCCGGAAAAAAGACCATAGCGAATCTGCCCTTCGCTGGTGCGCAATCTAAGCTCTCGATTGCGCAAAGAGCCACTATTACGCAACTCCATTGCAGCGGCTCTGTACTCTTCCGGATCGACAAAGAGATTCAGTTCAAAGCTGGTTTTACCGATCACATCCTGGCGGCTATAGCCCAAATGCTGGCAGTAGGCTTGGTTGACATCGAGGATGCGCGGATTGTCGAGATCTGATACCGCCATAGGAGCCGGGTTGCTGTAAAACAGTGTTTCAAACTTTTCCAGGGCAGCTCTTTCGGCAGAGAGATCCTTGGAGATACAGTAGAGCGTTTCATGGCCATTCCATTGGCCAAACCAGATTCTGGTTTCAACAGGAATCGGCGCGCCCATCTTTCCTGCCAGGGGCAATGCGCAAGATTGACGTTTGCCGGTCAGGATTTCCTCTATAAACTGCTGTTCAGCGATATTTTTTTGAGAAAAAAGTTGATGGATCGTCATGGTGGAAAGCTCTTTTCTTGCATAACCGAGAGCCTTGCGTGCTGCAGGATTGCTATATAGGATTCTCCCTTTTAAATTGGCGATCAAAATAAGATCGTTTAGCGTGTGGAAAAAATTTCTAAAGTTTTTCTGGCTTGCCCGAAATTTTTTCTCAATTCTTTTTTTGTGGGTAACGTCTCGTATTATCGAGACGAAATGCCGGATTTGTCCGATGTCAGTTCGTTCGCGGATAGGATGAGCGGATATCTCGAATATTTTTTCTTGACCCTGATGATGGATGGTTACCAGTTCCTGTTCGGTTTGGTTATTAGACATGGCACGCCTGACAGGGCAATTAAAACAGTGGGCTGATTGACCTGGAAAGATATGAAAGCATTTTTTTTTGATCAATGTTTCCATCTGATCGTTCCAGTTGGCCATTGTATGGTTTACCTGCTGGATAGTAAAATCAGGGTTTAGCACGACAACCCCATCCTGTATGGAGTCAATGACATCCTGCAAAAACTGTTCTCTTTGGCTGATCTCCTTTTCAAAACGGGCTCGCTCCAGCGCGGCCTGAACCGATTCAAGTAGAACTGAGTCTCCTGTAGCTTTGATCAGGTAGCCATAATGGTTGATCCCTTGAACTTTTTTGACAATCTCGTCGTAGGAAAATTGGCTTACGAATAGGATGGGTACTTTTCTTCCTGCAAGGATCTGGCGGGCGGTTTCCGGCCCATCCTGACCTGCACCGAGATCAATATCCATCAGGATTAGGTCTATGTCATTGTGGTTTTGGCAGATGTGGATGGCCTCGGCTCCACTGCCAGCATGAATCACCTCGATTTCATGCTTATGCAGGATTTTGCTTTCGATTTTTGCCGTAATCGGGTCATCTTCCACCAGCAAAATTTTGGCAATCGCTCCCACTGTGTGATCCTGTACAGATTATTGTCATACTATGAAGTAATGATATCAGAAATAATTCCTTAAAAAGAATTTTTTGGAGGAGAATTATCCGAATTTTTTGCTAAGCTTGAAAAAATTGAATATATCCCCTCTTCGTAATGTTAAGGAGTTATCATGGAAAAGATATACATTATTATATATGTCAAAGGACAAATCTAGTAGCGCCCGGATCTGTCAAGAAAAATCTATTCAGGCTTAAAAAATTTTTTACCGATTTAGATTTGTCTATTTCGGGTAGACCGGTGTACGCCATTGAGGATAGAGCTCGCTATTGCCTGTCACTATGGAGAAGAAGAGCTGTCGCAGCTTTGTGGAAACTGGACCTATCCCTCCATTCCCAATGGTACGGTGATCGATCTCCTTAATCCAGGCAAGCTGCACTCCTGTTCCGGAAAAAAAGACCTCGTCGGCAATGTAGAGTTCTGTTCGGCTGATATCGCGCTCTTCAATGGTGAGGTTTAGTTGCTCCTTGGCGATCTGCAGAAGCGTCCTTCTGGTGATTCCTTCCAGAATACTGGCCGTCTTTGGTGCGGTGATCAGAACGTTATCGCGGACAATGAAAAGGTTCGCTGCTGTACCTTCGCTTACCATGCCGTTTGCATCGAGAAAGATTGCCTCGTCAAAACCGTTCAAGCTTGCCTCGGACTTGGCCAGAGCTGAATTGATATATCCGCCCGTAGCTTTGGATCGAGTCGGTATAGCGTTGTCATTGATACGTTGCCAACTGCTGACGCAGCAGCGCAGACCCGAGTTGATATCCAGGTAATCATCCAGAGCCAGGGTATAAATGGCAAAGGAGTCATCCACATTATAAAGGCGGGGCGATAGCTCAAGTGCCGATTTATAGACAAAGGGACGAAGATAAACATTCTGCTTCCAGTTGTTTTTTGCCAAAAGCTCTACCGTAATTTTTTTTAGATCCTCAAGCGCATACCCAGGATTCATGAACAGGATGCGTGATGATTGCAGGAGACGCTTGTAGTGGTCTTCCAGGCGAAAAACCCATAGCTGTTGCTCTTTTTCATTCCAATAAGCACGGATACCGCCAAACGCCCCTGTACCATATTGTAAGGCGTGGGTCTGGATATTGATATTCGCCTCTTCTATGGGAACAAACTGGTTTTTAAAAAAAGCTATTTTTCCGGCACTATTTTTCATGGTTGGCTCCGCTTCTCAAAATATTGGTCAATAGCTGGAGCAGGCGGATGCAGTTGTCAAATAGAAATATTTTCTCCAGATGGAAGTGCTATAACAGCTCAAAAAGGAGGTGGTAAAGTGAACCTAAAAATTTTATTTTTTCCAATGATGATTCCTTGATAATTTTGGCTGAGAAATATATACTCGAAACACTTTGGTTCTCGGGTTTTATACTGGCTAAAGGGTGCGTCG
>DYNZ01000282.1 GCA_020720805.1 Leptospira biflexa
TGACGCCATCAAGGGAGAAGTGGGTGCCGCCCAGCAATTTCAATTCTTCACATACGAGGAGAATGTCGCTGAAGATGGAAGAGATCTCTTTTTGCATGGACGAGATAAAGGTGGCAATGGTGCTATGGTCTGGGGCGTAACCGTATGAGAGGGCAATGAAGATGATGTTTTCATGACAGGCGCGTTCGATCTGGCGCGAACTGATCATGCCTTTGGCGTATGCCAGCAGGATGACTTTGAGCAGGATCTTGGGATGGATGGCTGCTGCGCCGGTCAGGTCATTTTTGTAGCGTACATCAAAGACAGAGAGGTTGATGTTCTCGTCCACCAGCCGGTTGATGGTGTGTTCCAATGTCCCCGGGACAAGTTGGTCCTGGAGTGATATGGGGAGCATGACCATTTGGTTTTCATTGCTTGGTTTATATTTTGCCATAGAGTCCTCTGGCTTATAAAACCCCATCGCTTTGCGCTAGATTCGCCCACTTTTTCGACAGTTTCAACGGCTTGCGTTACCCGCGCTGGGCGGGCGGCGGGACGTCGTCCGACTGGGAAAATGATAAGGCGTAGAAAAATGCTTGGAATTGCGCCAGAATCCCCAGCGTCGGGTGCACGCTTTGTTGGGCAACCTGCTGGCTTACACGTGACTTGGTGTTTGAGCCAATACCTTGACTTCTTTATTGATTTTTCCGCTCAATTCGCTTTCAGCAACTTCCAAATCATAGCGAACTTGCAAACGAAGCCAAACTCCAGCGCTTGTGCCAAAATAACGAGCCAGACGCATAGCGGTATCAACCGTGACTGAACGCTCTCCATTAACAATCTGACTAATACGAATTGGAGTAACGCCAATGTCATGCGCCAAGCGATACTGACTTAAGCCAAGAGGTTTCATAAAATCTTCGAGCAAAATCTCGCCAGGGTGTATAGGTGATAAAGTTTTGTCCATCATATTTTCTCTCATCCGTGATAATCCACAATCTCAACATCTTTCGCCTTGTTACCAGACCAATTAAAACAGATTCGCCATTGGTCATTAATGCGGATACTGTGTTGCCCCGCCCTGTCACCTTTTAATTTTTCAAGCCGATTTCCAGGGGGCGCAAGCAAATCTTGCAAATCTTCTGCGTCGTCCAAGTAAATCAACTTTCGACGGGCGGTTCGCTGAATATCTTTCGGGAATTTCTTTGAGACTTGCCCACGAAAGATTTTTTCGGTTTCTTCGGATGCGAAAGATTCAATCATGTGCCGATAATATCACGAAGCGATAATATTTTCAAGAACTCAATTTTGCAAGGGGCGTGCCAACGAGACTGTCGAAAAACCCTTGGTTCGAAAAATGTCCAAAAAAATCTCCCACAATAGGCTAAAAAATAGCCAAAATATTGTTCGGAACATCAAAAAAACAGACGCTTTTCAGCGCTTCTCTCCCACTTTTTAAAAATAATTTTTGGAAAGTGACTTATTCGACAGTTTCAACGGTTTGCGTTACCCGCGCTGGGTTGGGCGGCGGGACGCCGTCCAACTGGAAAAATGATAAGGCGTAGAAAACTGCCTGAGATTGCCGCAGA